>CBCPNB010000011.1:0-6068 GCA_965120455.1 uncultured Actinomycetaceae bacterium
AGTCAGGTTTTGAGCGAATCTAATTCACCTTTGGCGTTTGAGTTGATTCCCCGACCCTCAATCGAGGGAGTTACTCTGGGGACAGAGCAAACCCTATTGGATGTGAATTTTACCTCCACACCAGGTGTACCTACTGGAGCAAACGTGCTGCGGTTGGTGGCTAGTTTAGGTGCTGACGTGGCTGCAGGTCGGTTTGAGTCTTTTCACGATATCCAAGTTGGGCGCTTAGCACTGGCAGTACCCCAGCAAAAGAGTGATTCCATTATTGAGGAATTGCGCCACAACAATATCGACGCGAAGGAGTGGGCATAAACATGAATCTTTTCACCGTCCCCAATGTTTTGGCTTTGACCATACCAGCTGTGACGCCGACTGCTAGCAGTGATCAAACTTGGGGTGATAACCCGGTTATTCGCACCATGTTATTGCCTGCTGTGGGTGAAACTTTGTTGATGGTTGGCTGGGCTTCGCTGGTAACGATTATTTTAGGAACGCCACTGGGATTGTTGTTAGCTTCCAGTGCGCCGGGTGGTTTGCGGCCTCGTCCAGTGTTGAATCAGGTTGTGGGCATGGTGGTCAACGTAGTGCGCTCTTTTCCGTTCATTATTTTGATCATTGCTTTGATTCCGTTTACTCGATTTGTGGTTGGCACCTCGCTTGGTTGGCAAGCCACGGTGGTGCCGTTGAGTATTGGCGCAATCCCGTTTTTTGCCCGCTTAGTGGAGTCCAATGTAGCAGCGGTAAGTCCCGGTAAAATTGAGGCCGCTCAAATGATGGGTGCTTCCCACTTACGGATCCAGTGGGGAGTGCAAATCCGGGAAGCACTGCCGTCCTTAGTGCAGTCAGCCACCGTTTTAGTGATCACTTTGGTGGGTTATTCGGCGATGGCAGGCGCCGTGGGCGGGGGTGGCCTTGGACAAATGGCCATCAACTATGGTTACAACCGTTTTCAAAACGACACCATGATCTGCACAGTCGTACTCATTGTTGTCATCGTCCAAATCGTGCAAATGGTGGGAGATAGAATTAGCCGGCTGCTTGATCATCGGTGATTTGGCTGGCGTAGCGCTACACCAGATTGTTACATGGTGGAAGTACTTCTTCTTACGCTGAGGTTTTGCCTAAAATCTACTATCGGTAGAGTTTAGAGTAGAGACCACCTAGTTTGAGTAGTTCGTCGTGTGAGCCTGACTCTACTATTTGCCCGTTGCTCATGACAACTATTTTATCGAAGTGCTTTATCGTTTCTAATCTATGTGCAACTACGACGATAGTTTTTGAAAGGCTCGCTAAATAATCAAAAATCTTCGATTCAGCCAGGTTATCCAGAGCACTAGTAGGTTCATCTAACAATAGATAATCTGCTTTAGAGAAAATAGCACGTGCAAGCACAATTCTTTGTTGCTGGCCACCCGACACATTTTTACCACCTTTAGAAATATTGGTATATATTCCCATTGGATTTGAAGAAATAACTTCAGTTAGTCCAATTTTATTAGAAATTTCAATCAATTGAGCGATTTCAGGTTCTGCCAATTCTCTACCAACTGAAATATTTTCAAGAATAGTTCCATTAAAGACTGTAGAATTTTGTGAGCAATACGCTATTCTCTGACAGATTGATTCTCGGGAAATCCGTTCAACACTTACGCCATTTAACAGAACTTTTCCAGTTGTAGGAGCAATAGTGCCTGATAACAGCTTTAGTAGTGTACTCTTACCCGAACCACTTGGTCCTACAATGGCAATCCTATCTCCCTCAGTAATTTTCAGTGACAAATCTGTAACACAAGGCAAATCAAACGAACTGTATTGAAAAGAAACATTCTGCAAACTCAATGATGTTACTTCTTCATCAAGTAAGCTAATCCCCTTTTTAGGTTTTTTCACTTCTTTGTCAAGAATCTCAGAGACCTTCGATACATAAGATTTTACCATCGCTAGTTGAGTATATGATTCTAAGACAGTAGAAACCGGTGATAAAAATGAACTAGCTAATGACAGAAAACTAATTACTGTTCCAAGAGATAGATGCCCATCTACAGACAACTGTAATCCGATACATAAAAGTGAAATCGGTAAAACAAATTGGAGTGAATCGTAGAGAGTATTCAAATTAGCAGAAAGAACACCTTTCTTTTTATCGTAAACTTGCTTATCTCCAAACTTACTCTTCCAACGATCTACTATTCTATCTTCTATACCAAGGGACTTAAAGGTTTCGATAGTTTCAAAATACTCTACCAACATTTCTTGAGCAGAAATTTCCTTATGAATTCCTCGAGAAACTAGCTCTTTATTCCTCAAAGAATAAACTATAGAAATAATTGAAGTAATTACAGTTAAAACTATAACTACACAAGTCAACAGGGGAGAGAATAGTAGCATTACAATAAAATAAATAATAGCAAAGCACAGTTCTATGACCGCTATTAGTATTCGCTGCGATAAAATTTGCTGAATCACACTAGTAGAGTTGATTCTAAAAAGGAGGTCTCCAGATCCATGTATAGTAAAGAATCTCATAGGAAATTCAATCATTTTATCCATAAATTTATAGAGAGCACGCCTTTCAAACTCTAATTGAAACTTAGTTATAAACAGCACTCTCGCTCTTTGTACAATATAGTAGATGACCATACAACTAATTACGCATAGGGCTATAGTAATAAAGGAAAACTCTTCGATACTTTCCAAAAAGTAATCAATCAACCAGCGTTGGACGAATACTAGCGAAAGAGAAAGAAGTTGGACTATAGCTGTTAAACCTAGAATAACAAATAGAAGTTTGATAATTTGTTTGAGTATAGTAATGAGAGAAGCATTAAATTTTTGGCATTTTGGTACAGTTATTTTTGAGGATAAACCATCAAAAACAATAGCAAAACCAGTAAATGAATCCTCAAATTCTGAAGAAGAAATTTTTAATCTACCTATAGCTGGATCCAATATCGTACACAACTCATCAGAGATCTTTTCTAATATCACAAAGTGATCCTGATTCCAGTGACATATCACTGGTACTCTAACTTTTCTTAATTCCAGAGGATCGTTGACTTTAATACCTCTACACCTAATTCCATAATCTTGAAAGATGGTCTTGAGATTGGAAAAAGTAGTTCCTCCCCTCGGGACTCCATAGCGGTCTTCTAAATCTAATAATGTCACTCGATGCCCAAAGTGCTTTAAGATCATAGCTGCGACAGCTATACCACATTCGCTTTCGTGACTTTGTTCAACTAACGGTATTTTCTTTTTGAACACTTTCACCTTATCTAGCATCGACACAAGAATCTAGATAGGCCTGCAAGGAAGGACAATCAAACCATCCTTTCGATTCCCAATATTTTGGTTCAGCTAATTCACGCGATAACGGTTTATATGTACGCTGATAATGAATGAATTGTTGTTCGGCAATTCTTCCAACTGTTGGTCTGTGATCTGGCTGTAATGTTTCGACTATTGCCTTACACACTCTGCTAACTTCATCCTTATAGTTAATTTCGCCATCAAGCAGGAAAACGCCTTCTACTACCTCCATTCCCAAACTATCCATAACGTATTCTAAATATTCTTGCACTCCTGTAAAACCATTATTTGATGCAGCAACAACTGATATTCCAGGTTTTCCTAGTAATCCAAATATATGTAACCAGCCTGAGATTCTCTCAATCAATAATTTAATATCCGAGGAGACAGCGTGTGCATATACTGGTGTGCCGAATACGACTAAATCAGCATTTAATATTTTCTCCTTAAGAATCACGCCATGATCCCCTTCTAGGTTGTCGGCTTCATCAACACCTGTTAAGAAGACGGTAGCATCCATCACTGGATATAATTTCCAATCTTGTGGTGTAAGAATTTCTATTGTATATTCATCACTGTCTAGTTCAGAGGCCACCTGTTTTGCAAATGCCAGTTGCTTTGATTCAGGATTCCTAGACCCCAGAAGAAAGAGAATATGTTTCATTCTATCTCCTACGATAAAATTTCGTTCTAGATCATATCCTAGTCAAGTACGGAAATGCTTGGATAATGTGGATGAGTGAGCCGAAGTAATGTATACGCTATACCTGCATTAGATTTGAATAAACCAACTGCAGGGAATCCAGCAAATTGTTCTACTGAGTATCGTCCTGTTTCTATTTTTCTGTCAATCATCGCGCTAGTAACTTTCTGTGCAAAGCGAAGGAATTCGTGATTACTTGTCGTATTGAAGGCTGAAATAGCTGCATCAATTTGACTACAGTTGCCGTGACACAAACAATCATTTCGCATTAAAATTGGATCCAAGAAACTAGTTTTATCCACGCAATATTCTAGTTTATCCAGAGAAAGTAATCCGTCCTTCACTGCATTACTAACCGCTAGTATCAATCCACTGGTTCCTCGACAGATTGATTTCGCAGTATATAACTCATCATTTGTCACATCAATAACTCGTTGGAATAGATTACGTGAAAAATCAATGTGGAAATCAGAATCTACAGCTTTGCCATATCGTCCAATTGCTGTAGCCGATCCCAGTAATCCGTGTGCCAATCCGTAGCCCTCATATTGTTCAGATTCCGTAGCTCTCACCAGAAGATCAGCTAGAGTACTAGCCGTCAAAAGCCAACGATCATCTCCTGTCCGGTTATGAAACTCTATTATTAATGGTAAAAAGCTCGACACTCCTGTCAACCAGGATACGTCATCCCATTCATTGTTTTCCACAATTTTCCTGATTCCAGTCATACTTTCGTTTACGAACGTCCTAACCGTCCTTGAACCAGATTTCTGCGTGAACATTTTTAATGCAAAATATACACTCGAATATGGCCCTACTAATGCTGATATACCGTGGGACATAAATAACGTTGGACGTACAATAGTAGTCAATATATCATCAGCAAATTGTCTGTACTTACTACTATTGCTATTCTCTCCACCATCATTATCTCCTTCATCGTTCCTTCCAAGAAAGTGGGATAACAATCCTAGACCTGCTAAGCCGGAGTAGATATCTCCCTGACTGGGAACTGGATTAAAATCCTGTTCTTCATCTAAAGTCAACCACGACACGGAGTTATCCACATCATTTCTTACAGATTGGCTAATTACTTTATCAGTAATATTGTATGTTTCTTTCGCAACTACCTCACTATTCCGATAAATAACTTCATCTGGGATCTGAGAATACAAGGAATTCTTCAGCACACTTGTATTTTCTCCTTGAATTTTCAGACGGATCAGTGTCCTTTGAGCATCTAATAATTCTGGATTATTTACTACTGATTCTATCTGATCCAAGACACGTTGCTTAGCCGAAATTCTAAAAACATCAATAATTTCTTCATTCTCTGATGTGAAGAGACTTAGTGAATCAATGTCTGCGGTAAAGTAAGGTATATCTCCATTCATCATATCTTGGTACTCTGCTTTATAGATATCTGAGGAAATTCCTGGCATCGCATATAGATTTTCCAGAATTTTGTCTACTTCACGCCTATCAATCATACAAGTGGGATGTAGGGTGAACTCTAGCAGTCGTGCGTACATGTTAGTTCCTCGAATTAACACGCGACTACTGATCTTTTTACGTGAGAGAAGAATAGTTTTAATTTCTTCTTTCATGCCGCTAATAACTTGAACTGCATTATCAAATCCAGCAAGAATGTCTTCCAAATATTGTTTGTAATCTACGACTTCTTCATTATGCAACACCAGATTTTTTGCTCCAGCCATTGTTGCAGTATCTCGTTCAAATCGCACGTTTGCATTATTGGCATCTTTCAAGACTAGGGTATCTTTGACTATTTGTTCTTTGCCACTAATAGCACCTAAGTCTACACTTTGCATTTTAGTATCTAAGTACACTTTACTTGGTAAAATAATTGAACTAGTTACAAACCCGCTAATTTGTTCTATTACGTCTAGGGAAGCTTTTGGAACTGAGTTAAAAACGCTTGGCAACTTATTGGTTAAGAACGTCTCGTAGTCAACTATAGTTGGATGTTCACCGGAAACTATTATGTTTTCCATGTGTAGGTCTGTAAAATTCAATAGATAACTTATTCCCATTA
>CBCPNB010000012.1:0-73554 GCA_965120455.1 uncultured Actinomycetaceae bacterium
TAGTAAGAATATGCAAATCAGCCAGTGGCAGTTACATGAACCAATTACCACAGTTTATGCAAATCGACTAGTATGTTCTATGTAGATTGGCTAGTAGACATTGTATTGTCTGGGAGAATTGGTGTTTATCGAACGCAGTATTACGGGTAAACTAAGCACTCTTGCTTCGCAATTCCCCATGGTTTTTCTCATTGGTCCAAAACAAGGTGGCAAGTCTACGCTTTTACAAAATACGTTTCTCAATTATCGTTATTTCTCCTTTGAGGATAAGGATACTTTAGAGGAGGCTACTTCAGATCCAAGATGTTTTTTAGACAAATACGACGAATACGTTATCTTTGATGAAGCACAAAGATGTCCGGAACTATTTTCATATCTACCAGAAATTATTAACAGTCGAAACCTTCCCGGGCAATTTATTTTCTCTAGCTCTCACAATTTTTCATCAATGAAAAAAATCAGCCAATTGTTAGTTGAACGCATGGCAGTACTACATCTTTTACCGCTTTCTTGGAAGGAGCTGACCGACACTACAATTGCGCCATCTGTCTCCAAATTCGTATTTATTGGAGGTTATCCGCAGATATATGCAAGTGACCTCTTCCCTACAGATTTCTTCGACAGTTATCTGCAAGCCTATATAGAAAAAGATATTCACCGCGAATATGGCATTCGCAAGATGACTGATTTCAGATCATTTCTAATTTTATGTGCAACTCGCATAGGGAGTGTACTAAACATCAATTCCTTAGCGAAAGATGCCAGAATCAGCGTTACTACCGCAAAAGAATGGCTTTCACTGCTAGAGTCAAGTTTTGTAATCTTTAGATTGAGTCCATATTATCGCAACTATGGCAAACGCATAATCCGCAGTCCTAAACTATATTTTTATGACAGTGGATTAGCTGCGTTTTTGTTGGGTTTAGAAACTGAAACAGAGGTTACTTCTAGCCAATACTACGAGAGTCTATTCGAAAATGTAGTAATTTCTGATGTTCTCAAACAATATACTGCTAAAGGTCAAACTCCAGAAATTTTCTATTGGCGGGACTCAAACCAAAACGAGATTGACTTAATTATCGAAAAAGATACTAACCCACACTTATTAATTGAAATCAAATCATCGGCTACTTACCGCAGCGATTTTTTCAACTCAATCGACAAACTGGGTGAACAAATGCAGGTGGAAAGAGAACGTCGACTAGTTGTCTACGGCGGACCTGCTAGTGGAATCCCCAAGCGTCTACTTACCTTGAATAACTTATACACAATAATATAGCATTCACATATCCATCCGCATATTTTATCACACTTATAGTACTTACTTATAGTCTTGAGTAGCGACCCGAAGACTTCCTGTTTCTAGTCGACCTATTTTATTACTTCGCTAACTAATGTACCATTGGAAGAGAATATTGTTTTCAAATCTTTGTAAATTCGGTACCATATTCACGGCTACTCAATCACTATATCCAATAGCAATTGTTCCATCGGGCAGATTTGGACAGTACAACTCCCCCGTCCCTGGATTATCTAATTCAGCCACAAGGAATAGAGCCTGAAAATTTTGAAAAGAAGGTAAGTTAAACGAACTGCTCACTATTTCAAATTTATTTTCACCGATATAACACTGCGAAAAATCATAACCAGAGTCAAATAAACTCCACCCACCCGTATCCCGAGTTGCAAATAAATACAGCGTTCCTGCTGTGCTGTATTCTTCGGATATTACTGTACCATTATCTATCACAGTGTAATTCCAGGAACGAGTCGCCAAAGTCTCTGCACGAACTGACTCATCTTCATCCAAAACTACAGAACAAAGAAGCAAAATCAACAGCGGCACTATAACTACAATGCCACATACGACACCAATCCAGAGCAATACTGGGCGTGACTTCTTCTGTGGATACGCTACCGGATACACCAACACCCCTTTCTAACAGCTTCGTAGCTAACCAATAAATAAGTTCGTTTCTAAAAAAGTCCAGCCGAGACAACAGAAGATAATTTCATACGCGACTGGCACCCACCTAGACCAGGGTAACATATATATATATGCATGCACAACTCTAGCTTTGAAGTTATTTGACTTATCTAATTTCCCAACCAGTTAAACTCAGAGTTGGTTGTCATTCACGGGCAAATAGATCAATTTAAGCAAAACCAAATCAACACTCAAGCAAACCAAAGGAAGAGTCCTCCCCTATTTCTAAGAGAGAGGACTCCCTGTAACCACTCTAGCTGTCCACCATAAATATCAGTCAAACTAGGAAGCAGTTTCTTTCTTTGGGCACATCCAAAATATGCCCCCAAAGAAAATCAGCTGCTGATTGGAAACGAGCTACTTATTCTTGTCTCCAATCACTGGATACGGGGTGACCGAAGGCAAGTCGGAAACCACGTCGGTTGCCTGAGGAAGTTCTCCCGGTTTCACATCCGGTTCGTGCATGCCCACACTGGAATAATCGAACGGCGCGTTACCGGACAAAACTGTCTTCACGCGCTCAAAGTCCACTGTCTTTGTCCACTTACCAATCACTAGCGTGGCAATCGAGTTACCCGCAAAATTAGTTAGTGCCCTAGCTTCAGACATAAACCGATCAATACCAACGATAATCCCCACTCCGTTGATCAAGTCAGGGCGGTAAGCCTGCAAACCAGCTGCCAACGTGGCCAAACCAGCGCCCGTAACACCGGCCGCACCCTTAGAAGCAATAATCATGAAGATCAACAACCCCAACTGCTCACCCCACGGCATTGGACTGCCCAGGGCGTCGGCAATGAAAATTGACGACATGGTCAGATAGATAGCCGTGCCATCCAGGTTGAATGAGTAACCAGTGGGAACCACGATCCCGACAGTAGAGCGATCCACTCCCAAGTGTTCCATCTTGGCCATCAAGTTCGGCAACGCTGACTCGGACGAGGACGTGGCCACAATCAACAAGAATTCGCGACCCAAGTACTTGAACAACTTGAAGACATTGACTCCAGCCACCAGCTTCAAAATAATTCCCAGCACCACAAAAATGAAGATAATACAGGTCAAATAGAAAGCACACATCAACAAAGCCAGCTGGATAACCGCTGAAAAACCGGTTTCACCAACCACGCCAGCCATTGCGCCAAAAGCACCAATGGGAGCTAGCCACAAAATCATGGTGAGGATCCGGAACACCAGTTTTTGCAGCAAAGCCACACCCTCGAGGATAGCTTCACCGCCCTTACCCATTCGTTGGACCGCGAAACCAGCCAACAAAGCAATAAAGAGAGTCTGCAACACTACGCCATCAGTCAACGACGAGAAAATTGTGGTTGGAATAATCGACTCAATGAAATCCCAAGTGCTCGTATGAGTAGAACTATCCCCTGTATCATAAGTGGCGTTAGCAACGTTGAGTCCCTCACCCGGTTCGATCACGTTACCGACAATCAAACCAATGAACAGAGCGAAGGTGGACATCACTATAAAGTAGGCTAGCGCCAAACCGCCAGTCTTCCCGACTGTGGCGGCCGCCTTCACAGAGCCAACGCCCAGCACAATGGTACAGAAAATAACGGGCGCAATCATCATCTTGATGAGCGACACGAAGATGGTGCCCAGCGGCTTTACTGCCACACCCGCTGCTGGAGCCAGCATGCCTAGAAAGACACCGGCAACAACAGCAACGATCACCATGATATAGAGCCAGTGAGAGCGATCCTTCTTTGGCTTAGTTTCAGGGATCTTCGGTCTTAAATCCTCTCCTGAAATAGGCTTGGCATTAGAATTCCTTGAATTCGCAATAACCACTTGTTCACCTTCTTCCTATTCATCGTCTTGAATATTTGCAAAATATTCTCAGACAAATAGGAAGAAGTACTACCTCAGTCCACTAGATGAGAGATTTTGTGAAAATAGGGACAAAGTTGCTACTAGCTAGTAAACTGTATGCTCAATCGTGAATCAGATCACCAAATTAGCGATCAATAGCTGTTTCAGAGCGATCAGTCTGGATGGTTGCCATCAAGACCGCAATAGCTGCAGCCGTTAGCGCTTTCCAGGTGTCTCCAACCAAAAATACTGCTGAAGTGGTAGCGACAGTTCCTACAGGTAGTTGTAGCAGTACTGCTTGGATAAGAATTCCACAAACATAAACCACGCCAATGCATCCCACAACCGCCGCTACAATAAAGCCAACGTAGCGAATGACTAACCCAAATCCAAAAGTACGCTTAGTAAAACGCTTGACCAAGCCAGCACACCAAGCAGAAACTACTGCTCCAGGAACAAAACCCAACAACCAGCCCGCACTTGGTCCGAACAAAGCCACAGTAGAAGCTCCACCAGCAAATACTGGTATTCCTACCGCTCCCATAGATAAATAGAGGACCGTACCACCAAAGACCTCTCGCCAAGATAACGTCAGTGCACCAACCATCAAGATCAAGGTTTGCAGAGTAATCGGCACAGGCGTACCTGGAACTTGAATTTCCCCCACCATAGACACGGAACTGAGCAGGGCAGCAAACCCAACAGAACGCAAAACCAATTGAGCTGGCTT
Source organism: uncultured Actinomycetaceae bacterium (assembly GCA_965120455.1). Taxonomy (GTDB): domain Bacteria; phylum Actinomycetota; class Actinomycetes; order Actinomycetales; family Actinomycetaceae; genus Scrofimicrobium. The sequence goes on from CBCPNB010000012.1 coordinate 4,548, forward strand.
GCCAACTCCAATAGCCCCTCGCCAAATAGCGGAGTAGCTTTCAGAGCTTTGAGCAGCTACACCAAGTTTTTCCTTTACCTTCATTGCACCAGCAACCTTTCCAATTGAATCCTCATTTGCATTTGCGTCCTACTCACAAAGTAGATTAGCCATTTAGCAACTCTAGATCCTCTGGTCACGTCATTTCTTTGGCCCGGTCGTATCACTTATGAAACAGCCAAAGTAATGAAGAACCCCCAGAACAAGAGCTAGCAACAATCTACTAAATCACCGCCAAGAGCAATATGAGCAGCCCGACAATCATTTACAATTTGCTTGCTGTGCGATAGTTGGCAATTAAATATTCACCTGGTATCCTTTCTGTCTGCTTTTCTTCCGGATTGACTAGACTTGGTGCGTACTTTTTCAAGGAGGGACTGAAAAATGGCAGATCGAGCTCTTCGTGGCATGCAAATCGGATCCAAATCATTAGAATCCGAAGAAGGCGTAGTCTTTGCCGCCCGTTTCGCCGCCCAATATCAGTGTCCCAATGGACACGATTTCACCATCAACCTGGCAGCTGAAGCAGAAGCTCCCGCCACCTGGGAGTGCCGTTGCGGAATCAGCGCCGACCTCGTTGGCAATTCTATCGACGAAGACAACGAAAAAGCGCTCAAACCCCAACGCACCCACTGGGACATGCTGTTAGAGCGGCGCTCACTAGAAGAACTAGAAGTTTTGCTCCAAGAACAACTGGGAGCATACAGATCCGGTGAACTGCAATTGGATACGGATTACCACCGTGGCTAGCTCGAATATCTACAGTACGTTCACTGCTAGACTCCCCCACTTTTTTGAACGCCTGTTCTTGCTCTGCGTGGGGGTAGTTATCGCTGCTTTTGGGGTAGCTTTTGCCATCAAAGCTGCAATTGGAACTTCGCCAATTTCCTCTCTGCCTTACGTCACTTCAGAAATGTCGGGGTTAACGGTTGGCGAAACCACCATCATCATGAACTTGATGTTTGTGCTAATCCAAATTGCTCTACTGCGCAAAAACTACAGCTGGTGGCAGTTACTACAATTTCCAGTTGTATGTCTCTTTGGAGTCATGATCGATGTGGCTGAGTTGAGCATTGAAAATTTAACCTGTTCGGCGTACTGGGAACAATGGTTGTTTTGTTTTATCGGCATCCTGGCCTTGGCAGTTGGCATTTCCATGCAAGTTTGCGCCAAACTAGTGCCCACCCCCGGAGAAGGCCTAGTTTTGGCCATCTGCCAAGTCGGCCACTGGAGATTCGGCAACATTAAAGTTATCTTTGACGTTACCCTCGTAGCAATTGCCACGATCCTTTCCTTGTCTTTCCTAGGTGGACTAGATGGAGTCCGCGAAGGCACAGTCGTGGCCGCCTTACTAGTTGGACAGATCACCAAGAAAACAAACCCAATGATTATGAGCGTCGGCCGCCACTGGGCGCGATGGAAGAGCGTGCGTTTTGGAAAAGCGCACCTATAAACACACAGGCAGCTCCACTTAAAACCAGGTAAGCCGGAAATTGCCCCAATTTTGCTGCCAAAGTAACCGTGGTACGCAAAGGGAGCTGCCAAACCAAAAAATCCGCCACTTGTTTTTCCGTACTAGACATCACCATGCCATCTGGGCGAATCACTCCAGAAACCCCATTCGTGGAAACCTGAATAGCAGCCCGAGAATATTCTGCAGCTCGAAACCGCAATATTTGCAGCTGTTGTGTCGATTCAGAAGAATATTCAAAGTGGCTGTTATTGGTCGGCACCACGATCAGTTGACCGTCGGCCAATACTCCCTGATTGATAATGGATTCGTAGGCCACTTCAAAACAAATCCCTACCGCCAACGGCACAGTGCGACCATCTAGTAAAGAGACCTCCAAATAGGCCTGATTATCCACACTAGCCATATCTTTGGGAATTAGTTCTTCGATACTGGGCGCAAGTTTTTCTGTCCACTCGCGCAAAGGCACCCACTCTCCCCATGGAACCGGGTGCTGTTTGCCGTAGAGAGTCTCATCCAAACCGGAATCGTGACTCTCGCTGGAATCACTGTTCTCATCTGTTTCATCTATTTGCGGATACCAAAAACCAATCCAATTAAAAGTCTGCGTCTGGGTTTCTTCCACAAATCCCACCAAAGTTGGAACACCCAAACTATCGACAGCATCTTGAACTATTTCTGCCGTTTCTTGGTCTTCGCGTGGATCTAAATCGAGCGAATTTTCTCCCCACACCACAAAATCTAGTTGTTTATTAGCAGCGGCTAATTCCAGTGACTCACTTGCGTGATTTTCCGTCACTTGATGGGCTGTAGAGTAGGTTTCCTCCATGGGAATTTCCACATTCCCTTGTACCACTCCCACAGTTACCGACCCTGCTTCCTGGGAATTTGGCAAATTGATCAACAAGCCGCAAATCGTAGTACTAACAAAGACAAAACCGGTAGCGAAGCGCACTCGCACCAATTGGGGAGCACGCCTTCCCCACTGAAAAGTTTTAAGCAAAAGCACCGACAAAATAACCGTAACTAGACTAACTAAAACCTCTCCCCCAACTGGAGCTAACACAATTAATGGTGAATCCACTTGAATGTAAGCCAACTTAGCCCAGGCAAAACCCCCGTAGGGAATACGAGAACGCAACTCTTCAAATGCCACCCAAAACACAGCCGCGCTAACCGCCAGTCCTGGAATAGTTTTCGCCCAATTCCAAGTTCGAAAAACCGTGGTAAACACTAAACCGAAACAAGCAATAAACAAGCTCTCCACCACGGCCAAAGCTATCCAAGCCAAGACCATATCTGTTGCTGTCAGCACCCAGTAAATGTGGGGGATAAAAAACGATAACCCAAAGAGCAAACTGTACCAAGCTGCAGTCCACGGCCTGACTGCCTCTAAAATACTAATCAAAATTGCTAGAGCAATGAAAGCCAAAGGCCAAATACTGGCCTCTGGAAAAGCTGTAAAGAGCAGTAATCCCCCCACAATGGCACCAATATGACGTCGAAAGCGTCCAGTGTTTTTGGGCGTAGATCCTTTAGCTGTAGTTGCGGCAGATCCTTTAGCAGCAGACTTTTTAGAAGCGGATTTTTTGGTGACAGCACTCACGCTTCAATCCATTCCACCACACCCCGCTGAATCAATTCCTGTGCTGCACTAGCCTTCGCGGCTAAAATCTCATTTCCCAACCGGCGCAACTGTTCCAACAAGTCCACTACTTGGCGAATCCACCTGACAAAATCGCCACCTGAAATACCCACTCCCAGCAAAATATCAGATAAAGTGGCTCCCTTAGCCCACTTGTATACCGCTACCATCAAATCGCCGCAAGGCTCCGGGACTCGCTCTAAGCCAGCTTGCATTTCCCGAGCATGAATTCGACCGAAAATCTCTTTAGTATGCAACCAAGCTGACCGCAAATTCGCAGTCGGTAAAATATCTTGCAGATCAGCCAACACCTCATTTCGCGGCTCGTACACTACCGACGACAAGATAGCAGCAAATTCTGGCGCATTTAACTCGCCCCAAGCATTTTCTACAATGCATTCAGCAATCAACAAATCGCGCTCACCAAAAATTTTCCGCAACGCCACTCCGCGCTTGGTTGGCTGAGATTCCGCCAAATACCCTAAGTCCGTTAGAATTTGGCACACCAGGCGAAACTCGTGGGCAATTGATGAAGTACGCTGTTCAATTCGTTGCGCTAAATTATTTGCCTCACGCATCTTTTTCATCCACCTAGTGGAATACAAGGCGTGTTCCTCGCGCCGAGGACACCGATGCACCGGGTGAGCACGCATTTTTTGTTCCAAACTAGAAATCTGCTGGCGCAAACGAGCTTCCTCAACACTTTGCTTTCGTTTTGACTTCTCTAGCGCCTTTGGAAAATTACCAACTGCACGAATTTCGGCTGCCAACTGCTGGCGCTCACTCTTGCGCCTCATCCCTTTTTTAGGTACCTGTGTAAAACCAATGACCTGTAAATTGGTAACCGAATCGTGCGCATCCAAATGCATTCCTTTGCCTGTAGCTAAAACCACCCAAATTGAAGTTTCAGCTACAGCCCGCCCCTTTGGTGCTGCCGAAACCACGACCGCGCTTTGCTGGCGTTTGCCAAGTTTGAAGGAAATAATTTGTCCCCGCTGCAATTTAGTCAAAGACCGCAAATACTGTTGCTGTTGACTGTGCAACCGCTCTTTGCGCAATTTCTTTTCCAAAGTGGCCAACTCGGCGCGAATCTCAAAATATTCGCTGGCCGCCCCCTGTGAACACGACACATCTTTAGCAGCAGCTTCAGCCTCTTGCCGAGCCTTTCGCAACTGCGCCGACAGACCCACAACCGACTCATCCGCTTGAAATTGCGCAAATGAAGACTCCAAAGTACTAATCGCCAAATCTAATGGAGCATGAGCCAACAAATTTACAGCCATGTTGTAGTTCGGTCGAAAAGCCGAAGTCAAAGGACGCGGCGGAGAAGCTGCCAGCTGAGCCAACTCCTCTGGATTCACCACGCCGCGATGTAAAGTCACCGCATGTCCTTCGACGTCAATCCCACGTCTACCCGCCCGCCCCGTCAACTGCGTGAATTCACCGGGCTGCAACCTGACCAGGGCTGTCCCATTCCACTTTTCCAGACTTTCCACCACAACCGTGCGTGCTGGCATATTCACGCCCAAGGCCAAAGTCTCAGTTGCGTACACAACTTTTAGCAAACCAGCAGCAAACAGCCGTTCAATTGACTCCTTCAAAATTGGCAGCATCCCTGCATGATGGGCCGCAACCCCACGCTCTAAGCCCAGTCGCCACTGCTCCAAATGTAGCGCATTGTGGTCAGCAAAAGGAATTGCCAACAAAACGCGTTCTGTTTCAGCAAAAATCTCTTCTTGCTCTGCTGGCGTGGTTAGCGTCAAATCGCTTTTAACTATTTCTGCGACAGCCTCATCGCAGCCTGCCCGGGAAAACACGAACTCAATGGCGGGAAGCAAATTTTGCTTTTCTAGCTCCCGCAAAACTCTCACTCGCGAGAACTTAGTGGGTGGGCGGCGAGTCTTCTCTAGGTGCCGGCGACGATCCGCAACAAAACTATTTCTACAACTTTTGGTTCTTCCAATTGCTTTTTCGAGATCGGGATTAATGTATCCCAAAGCTCCAGTCGCGCTGCTACTGCCATCGCTGTACAGGTCACACAAAGAATTTCCTACCAACATGTGCTGGTAGAGCGGCACTGGACGAATTTCCGAGGTGACTATTTCGCAGCTGCTTCTGATTTCGCGAATCCAGCGGCCAAACTCTCCCGCATTGGAAATAGTGGCCGAGAGGGCAACGACTGTAACAAAATCTGGTAAGCCAATTAAAATCTCTTCCCACACCGGTCCGCGCACCCGATCCGCCAAACAATGCACTTCATCTAGTACAACCGCATCCAGACCAGTTATAGAACTACCCGCATAAATCATGTTCCGCAAGACTTCGGTGGTCATAACCACGATTTCTGCTTCTGGATTGATGGAGGTGTCTCCAGTGAGCAGGCCGACCCGCTCGTCTCCATAAGTTTTTTGGAAGTCTCGGAACTTCTGGTTCGATAGCGCTTTTAGCGGCGTCGTGTAGAATGCGCGTCGCCCAGAATGCAAGGCCATGACGGCGGCACCCTCTCCGACTACTGTTTTTCCAGAAGCCGTAGGAGCACAAACCAGCACGTTCTCGCCGCGAGCCACATGCTCTAAAGCTTGAACTTGAAATGCATCCAATGAGAATGGCAGCGCATCCACAAAGCCGCACAAGCCCACACGCTGTAAGTTCATTTCCCGGCGAAAAGCCGCCATTTTTTCAGCGGCAGTCAGCTCGCCCTCAAGCGCAGCCCCAGGTATCGAACTCTTTGTGTTTCGCTTACGTTTTCGACGAGCCATTCTCTATCCAACAGCTGCGAGACCCTGACTACTCCTCGCTAGTAGTATCGGTATCTTCTGTACTATTACTGTCGGAGTCACCAACTACTTCGACGGCATCACCCTCCTCGAGAGAGTCAGTTTCGTCGACAACAACGACGCCACTTTGTCCAGATTCGGAAGAATCAGAATCGCTTTGGGCATCCGACGACTCTAGCCAGCCAAAGCGCATCGACAACGCATAAAGAACAATACAGGCTACCCAAATAACCAAGGAAACGATAGTAATACGACTCAGGTTGCGCTCGGCTACACCCGAAGATTGCGCGGTCTGAGTGATTCCCCCGCCAAACATGTCCGAAAGGCCGCCACCACGCCCTTTGTGCATCAAAATAGTCAACACCAAAAACAAAGACGTGATGATGATCAACGCGATCAACAAGATCTTTAGAACAATCACGTAAAATCCAATCGTTTGCTTAGCTGGTAAACCGCCAACAGATACTCTAGCGGCTTGAGAGTAAAAACGCTGAAACCACAAACATGCAGTTGGACACTTTCACGAATGCAATTTCTCTAAAATAGCGACAAACCTCACTAGCTAGTTACAGGTTTTGGTAGTCACAGATTTTAGCAAACTCGCCCGCTTGCAATGAGGCCCCGCCAACCAAAACCCCATCCACATTAGGTTGAGCCATGATTTCCTTGATGTTGTTGGATTTTACCGAGCCTCCATAAAGAATTCGCACTGAGTCAGCTACCGGAGTGCCGTGAAGATCCATCAACGTTCGCCGAATCGCCTGACAAACCTCCTCAGCATCTCTAGGAGTGGCTACTTCACCAGTACCAATCGCCCAAACTGGCTCATAAGCAATAACAACTTGACCCGCTTGCTCAGCCGAGTAATTTGCCAGCGCACCTTTAACTTGGGCAGTTACGTGGTCGACGTGTTGACCGGCTTTGCGTACCTCTAAGGATTCGCCAACACAAATAATTGGTTTCAGGTCGTGTGATAGGGCTGTTAAACCTTTTGCACCAACTAAAGCATCAGATTCATTGTGGTATTCGCGACGCTCAGAATGTCCCACGATCACGTAGGTACAATCCAACTTTCTGAGCATAGCAGCCGAGACTTCTCCAGTGTAAGCACCCGCTTCGTGCTCGGATACGTCTTGGGCTCCAAGTTTGATTTCGAGTTTATCTGCTTGGAGCACCGTTTGAATTGAACGGATATCCACGAAGGGGGGTGCAACTAGCACCTCGGTGCTCGAAAAATCGAACCTACGATCGTCTAACTCAGTTGCCAAACTTTGCACCAAATGAATACCTTCTAGGTAATTCAGGTTCATTTTCCAGTTTCCAGCAATCAATGGTGTGCGAGACATTATTTTTCCTCCAAAACTTCAATTCCGGGCAGAATTTTGCCTTCTAATAACTCCAGTGAAGCGCCCCCACCAGTGGAAATATGGGAGAATTTGTCTTCGCAAAATCCTAGCGTGCGCACGGCTGCTGCCGAGTCCCCGCCACCGATGACCGTGAATGCATCAGAATCGGCCAAAGCTTGTGCCACTGCTTTAGTGCCATTGGCAAAGGCCGGAAATTCAAACACCCCCATCGGCCCATTCCAGGCCACAGTTTTGGCTTCCTTGACGTATTTAGCGAATAGCTCTGCAGACTTTGGACCTATATCCAACCCCATTTGGTCGCTGGGAATCGCTTCGACATCCACCACTGTTGCGGGAGCGTCACTGCTGAATTCAGGAGCTACTACCACGTCAACTGGAATAACTAGATCAACTCCACGCTCTTTTGCTTCTGTTAAATAATTCTTGACCGTCTCTACCTGGTCTGCCTCCAGCAGTGAGGTACCCACCTCATGTCCTTGTGCTGCCAGAAAGGTAAAGGCCATGCCTCCCCCAATTAACAGGGAATCTGCCTTAGTCAACAAATTGGCAATCACCCCCAATTTGTCTGATACCTTTGAGCCACCCAAAACCACGACGTATGGGCGCTGTGGGGTCTCCGTCACTTTCGCCAAAGAAGCAATTTCTTTTTCCACCAACAAACCGGCAGCACTGGGCAATAGTTGAACAATGTCGTAGACTGAGGCTTGTTTGCGGTGCACTACCCCGAATCCATCTGAAACGTAAGCATCAGCCATATCTGCCCACACACCGGCTAACTCTTTGCGTTCGGGCTCGGCCTTTGAGGTTTCTCTGGCCTCGTAGCGAACATTTTCCAACAAACATAACTGCCCCTCATCTAAGGCAGCTACAGTCGCTTTGGCCGAATCTCCCGCCACGTCCTTAGCTAATGGCACACTTTGTCCCAATAATTCGCCCAAACGCTTGGCTACTGGAGCCAAAGAAAAAGCCGGATCCACCTGCCCTTTTGGTCGCCCTAAATGAGCCAGTACCACTACTTTTGCACCCGCAGCAAGCAACTTTTGTAATGTCGGCAAAGCCGCCCGAATACGACCATCATCACTAATCTCACCGTTTTTTAGCGGCACATTAAAATCAGAACGAACAATTACCGTCTTGCCCCGCAACTCTCCCAGGGACTCAATAGTACGAAACACCGTCCTACTCCTCAAAAATCACAGAAAAACGCCCGCACACTTGCCATACGGGCGTTTCCATTTGCAAATCACTTAGTAAAGAGAACTTCTAGAGGCGCTCACCAACGTAAATAGTCAAATCCACCAAACGGTTCGAGTAACCCCACTCGTTGTCATACCAAGACACAACCTTGACTTCATTGTCGATCACCTTAGTCAACGGGGCGTCAAAAATCGAAGAATGCGGGTCGCCAGTGATGTCTTTCGAGACCAAAGGAGCCTCTGAATACTTCAAAACCCCCTTTAGCTCTCCCTCGGCAGCCTGCTTGACAGCCGCATTGACTTCCTCCACAGTCACCGGCTTTTTAGCCACGAACGACAAGTCGGTAATTGAACCAGTTGGCACTGGCACGCGCAAAGCATACCCGTCCATCTTGCCAGCCAACTGCGGCAATACCAAAGCTACCGCCCGGGCTGCTCCCGTTGAAGTTGGGACAATATTTACTGCAGCAGCGCGAGCCCGACGCAAATCTTTGTGCGGAGCATCCAACAAACGCTGATCGCCAGTGTAGGCGTGAATAGTAACCATCAAGCCGCGCTCGATCCCAAAATTTTCATCCAAAACTTTAGCTAGTGGCGCCAAGCAATTCGTGGTGCAAGAAGCGTTGGAAATGATGTTGTCAGTGTCTGGATTGTAGTCTTTGTCGTTTACCCCCACGACGAAGGTGCCATCAATGTTTTTGCCCGGAGCAGAAATGATTACTTTCTTTGCTCCACTGTCAAGGTGTGCTTTGGCTTTTGTGCCATCTGTGAAGAAACCGGTGGATTCAATGACCACATCCACACCCAATTTGCCCCAAGGCAAGGCAGCCGGGTCTTTTTCCGCCAACACTTTGATAGTTTGACCGTTGACTACGATTCCTTCGTCGCTGCTTGAAACTTCTGCTTCAAAAGGTCCCATCACTGAGTCGTACTTCAACAGATGAGCCAAAGTTTTTGGGTCGCTTAAATCATTTACTGCAACCACTTCAATATCAGCGCCCTGTTTAGCGATTGCCCGGAAAAAGTTACGGCCAATGCGGCCAAAGCCATTAATACCCACACGAATGGTCACTCTTGTCCTCCTGTATGCCTGTAGGCACTCGATATTTGAGTCCGGTACACGCATCTGTACCGGCTATGCGGCCAACGTCCAACACGGGGCACACACAGCACCATGTGTGGCACCTGACGCTAGCTCCTAAAGCCCAATCTACACTAGTGTCAGTGAGTTGCGCCCTAGTGTTCATTCATCTTGTAACATTTCCGCTGTCAGCACCGATTCGGTATCCGGGATCCCTCTTTCGGCTGCCACTTTGTCGGCTTTGGCCAATAAACGGCGTATTCGCCCAGCTACCGCATCCTTAGTCAGAGGCGGCACAGAGCGCATCCCTAATTCCTCCAATGACGCTTGTTGAAAGCGTACTCGCAGCTCGCCAGCTTGGCGTAAATGTTCAGGCGTGTCGTCCCCGAGAATTTCGAAGGCGCGCTGTACGCGGGCACTAGCCGCAACTGCTGCGCGGGCTGAGCGTCGCAAGTTGGCATCGTCAAAATTAGCTAAACGGTTAGCGGATTTGCGGGCTTCGCGTTTTTCTCTGTGAGCCTGCCACAAATTGTGGGTTTTGGTTGCTCCAACAGCGCTAATCAGTTTGCTAATCGCTTCAGATTCGCGCACCATCACCCGATTAGTTGAGCGAACTTCTTTGGCTTTTGCTGTTGCTCCCAAGGCTCTGGCCATGCCCACTAAACTCATTGATACTTCAGAGCCAGGACAAGTAATTTCCAAAGCTGAAGCGCGCCCTGGTTCCATTAGAGAACCGCGCACTAACGCTGCGCCGCGCCAGGCAGCGGCTGCATGTTCGCGGCCTCCCACTACGATCGTGGGAGGCAAGCCACGCAAAGGTCGCCCGGCTGAATCCAACAAACCACACATTCTTGCCAAATGGTCAGCATTTTTAACCACGCGAATCACGTAGCGATCATTTTTATGGATCCCACTGCCACCAACTAGTACTACCTGGGGATCTAACCGATACATGCGGGTCAAATATTCGGTTATTCGTCTAACTACTGGTTCAGAATCTACTTCAGCTTCTACTAGAACTCGCCCACCGACTAGGTGCAAGCCTCCCGCTAAACGCAACATTACCGCTAATTCAGTCTCAGCCAGGGCAGCTTTTGTAACAGGCAAAACAGCCAATTCTTCGCGCAATTGTCGTGTCAAAGACATGCAGTCTCCTGTGTTCCATTCATCCAGATGGGAATTATGGGAATAAATAAAGTCAAAGAAATCTAAAGAAATCCAGTCAACGAGTAGAAGAAATAACTGACTTGCTGCTAATCCACGATATCTCCTAGCCACGATTCAGCTTTACCAACTTCACCTAAATACCCGTCAAAGACATCTCGCAGAGCCGCTGCCAATCTCAACGGATCGTGTAGTGGCAATTCCGCTCCCACGCGCACTTGACGCAACAATAGGCGAGCACCAAGTTCTGCTGCAGCTTCTACCAATGCATCGATGTCGTCAACCGCAGACGGGTCTGCTACCACAATGTCAAAACGCAAATTCGAAGCGACAGTTTTTATCGCCCGCAAATGCTCGGCTGACGACAAATCTTGGGTTTCTCCTGCCTGTTTAGCCAAGTTCAAAATTAAGGCCCTGCGTGCTCGACTATTTTCAATGGCTTCGCACAATTCTTTTACCAAAAGGTGGGGGATAACTGACGTATACCAACTCCCTGGCCCCAAAACAATCCAATCAGCTTCAGTTACAGCCTGTAAAACCTGGGTGGGGATCTGGGGATTTTCGGGCAATAAGCGTACTTTTTCAATCCGATCTGGGGCGAGAGCAACATTTTTTTGACCACAAATCGTTATTATCTGCCCATCTCGAATGACGTCAGCTTCAATGTCCACGGGCTGCAAACTCATCGGTAAGACCCGTCCTTTAGCATTTACTAGCCGACGTACCCACTCCAATCCTTCAATTGGATCTTGGAGCATTTGCCAAAAACCTGCAATCAGTAAATTCCCAACCGAATGGCGATCCAATTCCCCCTCGGAGTGAAACCGCGACTGTAAAAGCGTACTCCAAGTCTGTCCCCACCTGGAATCATCACTCAAACTCACAATCGCCATCCGCAAATCCCCAGGTGGCAGCACATCCATCTCGCTGCGCAAACGACCTGAAGAACCGCCGTCATCTCCCACCGTCACCACGGCAGTCAACTGATTCGTGATGTGTTTTAGCGCTCGCAAAGTCGCAGACAAGCCGTGCCCCCCACCAAAGGCAACTACCTTTTGTCCAGACTGACTAAAACTACCCTGGGGCGACCACCCATTCGATTGGAGCTGTTGCATATCTTGCCTCTCCTCTAGTGAGTAGCCTCAGTAACTAATCCATACAACCCACACTCAAGCATGCCATTTTAACGCGCCACACTGACAAACCTGCCGCTTTTTGACCACCACAGCAGTAACCACAGTGTTTGTGCATAGCTATCTGCGTCCCAAATCCCGGTGCACCACCTGTACCGCCAAATTTTGTTCGCGCAAAATCGCGGCCACAAATTCACTGACAGCCACAGACCGATGTCTGCCTCCTGTACAGCCAATAGCAACGTTAACAAATGGCTTTAATTCACGGCGATACCCCTCGATCGTAGCACCAATTAAATTCGCATACATCTCAGCAAATTTGCGCGTTCCAGTTTGATTCAAAACATATTCAGAAACGCTTTTATCGCGGCCAGTTAGTTTGCGTAACTCATCCACCCAATATGGGTTCTTTAAAAACCGCACATCTAAAACATGATCGGCATCTTGGGGTATTCCATATTTAAATCCAAAAGAAGTAATAACAAGGCTCACTAAGCGATTGCTTTCGTTGGCAACCACACTGTGCATGTGCCGGGCCAAATCGTGCACCGAAGTACCCGTAGTGTTAATGATTTCATCAGCCTGCTCGCGCAAAGGAGCTAGCTTTGCTTGTTCGCGGCGCAAACCGTCTAAAATTGTGTCACTTCCTTGCAGTGGGTGTGGCCGCCGAGAAGCCTCAAACCGGCGCACTAGTTCGGCTTCGGAAGCCTCCAAATACACCACCCGATAGGTAATGCCGTGGGAGCGCAACTCGTTCAACGCAGCTGTCAGTCCATCAAAAAAAGTTCGCGAACGAGCATCCACTACTACTGCTAAACGGTGCACTCCCTCACCTGAACTAGTGAGCATTCCTGCTAACGGCAACAACAATGCGGGGGGAATGTTATCAACTACGTACCAGTTTAAATCCTCCAAAGCTGCGGCAGCCCGCGTACGGCCAGCCCCTGACATGCCAGTGATAATTAAAACCTCACGTTTTTGAATCACAGCCGGTTCGGCAACCGACAACTCAGTGCCTTGTCTGTCCAAAATTGAAATTCCCTTTGGTACGGTCAACGGGTTTTGTGTATCGCTAGTTGCGCTCATAACCTAAATTTTGCCACCTTCAAGCGGATTTAGTAGGCGTAACGCTCGTAAAAACATTTCTGACCGCTGTTCACTGCCACAATTGCAGATTTAGCCTCCACAGCTAGCTGCCAGAATTGTCGGAATGCAAATGATCGTAGAGGGCCTGAGCTCGCTTTTTACCAAAGCCAGGAACTTCGTAGAGTTGCTCTAGACTAGCCGCCTTGATCTTTTTCAAAGAGCCAAAATGTGTCAACAAGGCTTTTTGCCGCTTTTCCCCTAGACCGGGAACGGCATCCAAAACGCTGTGTGTCATGGCTTTAGATCGTTTTTGACGGTGAGCTCTAATCGCCCAGCGATGCGATTCGTCGCGCAAATGCTGCAATAGATAGAGTGCACTCGAAGTTCGCGGCAAAATCAGGGGAAAATCATCGCCAGGCAGCCACACTTGTTCTAAGCGTTTTGCTAACCCAATTACTGGCACGTCCACGCCAACTTCACGAATAACTTTGGCGGCCGCATTTACTTGGGGCAAACCACCATCTACGACCACTAAATCTGGTCGATACGAAAAACGGCGCGGTTTTCCCGTCTTGGCATCAATTGGTCCAGACTCTAACGTGAACTCCTCTGGATTCACTTGTCCCAAAACTAGCGCATCCGTAGCCAAATTTTCCTGCACGTCCGCTAGCACCAAGCCCGAGAGCGCAGCATCATGGGCAGATTCGGCAGGTTTTGCCGGAACCCCACTTTGGGGAGTTTTTTGCTCTTCGAGTTTTAGCCTACGAAACCGCCGACCCAACACTTCCGTCATAGCCGCAGTATCATCTTGCTGGTCAACCTCACCGCGAATATTGAGCATTCGATAAGCATCTTTTCTTGGCAAACCATCCTCAAACACCACCATGGAAGCCACTCGATTCGTGCCAGAAGTGTGTGAAATGTCGTAACACTCAATTCGCAAAGGTACCTTATCTAACCCCAAATTGGTTCGGAGTTCCTCTAAAGCTTTGCCCCGCTCAGTCAAATCCGCCAACTTGTGCATTTTGTGCAACTGCAGAGCCTGCTTGGCATTTTCACGAACCCGTTGAATCAATTCTGCCTTTTTACCGCGTTTAGGCTCAACTAAATTAATCATACCTGTCCGCAAATTAGCTAGCCATTCGGCTAACACCAAAACACCATCGGGCAGAGGAGACACTAAAATCAATCGGGGAATTTCCTCGATCGCCGTGTGCTTGACATCATCTACAGAGCGTGGCGCTTCTTTTCGTTTAGCTAATCCCTGGCCACGGCCGTCTTGATCCAGGGATAACAAATTTCGTTCAGCATATTGTTGTTGCAAAAAGTCTGCCATCAATTCGGATTCACTGCGTTCATCGCCTCGATCAATCCCCCAACCTCGACCCCCACGAATGCGTCCGCCACGCACGTAAAACACGTAAACAGCGGCATCTAATTCATCAGCAAACAAGGCGTACACATCTGCGTCAACTTCAGCCTCTAACACCAAAGCATTCTGCTCCAACACTTTTTCCATGGCGACCAACTCGTCGCGCTTTTTGGCTGCTCTTTCGAAGTCCAAATTGGCGGCAGCCTGCTGCATCTTTTCCCTAGTGGATTCAAGGATTTCTAAAGATTTTCCAGACATGAAGTCACACAATTGTGACACCAAGGCGCGATGCTCTGCAATTGAGACCCGACCTACGCAAGGCGCGCAACACTTTTCAATGTAACCGCGCAAACACGGACGCCCTTGAGCTTTCGCGGTTCTGAGCACTCCCGCCGAACAGGTACGCACCGGAAAAGCCCGCAGTAACACGTCCATGGTTTCTCGCAAAGCCCACACGTGCGTAAACGGCCCAAAATGTTTCACATTTTTTCGACGCCGCTCTCGCGAAATCATGACTCGAGGAATCTCTTCACCGATAGTGACACTCAAATACGGATACGACTTATCGTCTCGAAACATCACGTTAAAACGTGGAGAAAACTCTTTGATCCACTGAAATTCCAGTGTTAACGCTTCAACTTCAGAGCCAACCACCGTCCAATGCACTGCCCTGGCACTTTGCACCATCATGGCTGTGCGCGGATGCAAAGTCAGCGGATCTTCAAAATAACTAGTCAAACGATTCCGCAAATTTTTTGCTTTACCGACGTAAATAACTCGTCCCTGGTCATCTTGAAAACGATAAACGCCTGGCAATTTGGGAATAGTAGATGCAGCTGGCCTCCAATCGGATAGATTTTCCAGCTCTTGCGCCAATCTCCATCTCCTCAAGCTATATTGAAAAACCCACAATGCGGGACAAAAATTTCCTTCGTACAATTGGGGCTATCGTTTCTCCTGTCAGCGTAGCTGACGCAATCCGGCGTGCAAATAGTTTGATCGCTCAGCAGACAGCATATGTAGATCTGTGGCCAGATGAAACTAGGAAACGCTTCGATAAACCGAAAGGAAAGACATTGTTCTCTACCCCCGAGGAACTAGTCGAATACATTGAACGCGAAGGCATTGAATTCATCGACGTTCGTTTTTCTGATTTGCCCGGTGTCCAACAGCACTTTACGATTCCAGCCCGTGAGTTCACCACAAGTGCCATCAGCGAAGGCTTGATGTTCGATGGGTCGTCGGTGCGCGGTTTCACTGCTATCCACGAGTCCGACATGAAATTGGTGCCGGATGTTACCTCCGCCTACATGGATCCATTCCGCACCGCAAAAACCTTGGTGGTAATTTTCTCGATCGTAGATCCTTTCACCGATGAGCCCTTCTCACGCGATCCCCGCCAAGTTGCTTTGAAAGCCGAATCCTATTTGCGTTCCACGGGGATTGCTGACACTTGTTTTATTGGTGCAGAAGCAGAGTTCTTTCTCTTTGATTCCGTACGCTACCAGGTGCAGCCCAACAAAACTTTCTACGAAGTTGACGCAATTGAAGCTCCCTGGAATTTTGGTGCCAAAGAAGATGGCGCTAACCTGGGGCACAAAATGGCCACCAAAGGCGGATATTTCCCAGTCGCCCCGCAAGACCACTTCGCTGATGTGCGCGACGAAATGGTGGTGCAGCTAGAAAACGTTGGTTTATCCGTCGAGCGAGCCCACCACGAGGTTGGCGCTCCTGGCCAGCAAGAAATAAACTATCGCTTTGCTCCCCTCAAGCAAGCTGCCGACGACATGATGAAGTTCAAGTACGTCATCAAGAATGTGGCCTCCCAATTTGGAAAATCAGCTACCTTCATGCCAAAACCCGTGTTTGGCGATAACGGTTCGGGAATGCACACCCACATGTCCTTGTGGAAGGATGGTCAACCCTTGTTCTTCGATGAGAAAGGTTATGGCTCCCTCTCCGACTTGGCGCGCCACTTTATCGGCGGCTTGTTAGCTCACGCTCCAGCTTTACTGGCCTTTACCAACCCCTCGATTAACTCCTTCCGTCGCCTGGTTCCAGGATTTGAAGCTCCGGTAAACTTGGTGTACTCGGCTCGCAATCGCTCTGCCTGTATTCGCATCCCCGTCACGGGTACTTCTCCGAAAGCAAAGCGGATTGAATACCGCGTGCCAGATCCATCAGCTAACCCTTATTTGTCGTTTTCAGCTTGTTTGATGGCTGGATTGGACGGTATCCGCAACCGCATTGAGCCAGCCACGCCAGTTGACAAAGACTTGTACGAGTTGGCTCCCGAAGAATACGCAGACATCGCTAAACTGCCACACTCTCTAGAGGCAGCCTTGGAAGCTCTCTCCAAAGACAACGAATTCCTGCAAGAAGGCGATGTGTTCACACCAGATCTGATCAACGCGTGGCTAAACCTCAAGGAAAATGACGAGGTGGCGCCATTCCGTGTCTATCCGCATCCCTTCGAATACCAGCTGTACTACTCGGTGTAAGTCTCGCCGACAAAATGCGGCAAAGTGAGTTAACAAGAAACTCGTGGCCTAAAACTGATGTTTAGCCAATAGCGAGCAAAATAGTTTGCAGCACCGACAAACAAAGAAGCGGGGAGCTAGTTTGGGCTTCCCGCTTTGTCGATTAAGCTTGGACGTGTCCTAGCTGGCTGCAACAACATGGTAGAGGTGATTCGATGTCAAAGTTCCAGGTTCCACTCCAGTTTTCGCTGCCAGAGCGCCTAAAACAATATTTGGGTGAATCTGATCCAGAACTCGACTCACACGCAGCTGAATTGTTGCAGTCAATTCCGGTAGATGCACAAAGTGGAGAACTCGACCCAGTAACAATGCCACAGTTGTATGCTCTGCGAGCGTTGCGCTCTCCTGGTTCAATTGCGGTGCAGCGCGCCACCGGGGTGGGAGCCTGGGAGCCAGTCACCATCGAAGAAATGCTCTCCGAAATTGAAGACACCGCCCGAGGTCTACTCGGCTTAGGCATACAACCCGGAGATTCGGTGGGTATTTTGGCTGAAACAAGTTATCGCTGGATTGTGTTAGACGCTGCAATCATGTCAATTGGGGCAGTTACGGTGGGGATCTATGAATCCGACTCCACTGAACAAATTCGCCATATTCTCACCGACGCTGACGTCAAATTTGTATTCACCAAAACGCAACAACAAGCTGATTTAGTGCGCTCTGTGGACACAAATTTAAGTGCGCAAGTACTGGCCTTCGACCTAGGAGCAGCCCGAACTCTAGCAACTGCCTCTCGGAGAATTCCCCCCACCCAGGTAACTGCTGCTTGCCAGAATGTGCGCGGCGATGATCTGGCCACACTAATCTACACTTCGGGCACCACCGGTACCCCCAAAGGAGTGGAACTAACTCACGCTAATTTAGCTAAAACCTCTTTGGGTGCGCACGACATTTTGCCAGAAATTACTTTGAACCCAAGAACTAGGGCACTGATTTTTTTGCCGATGGCTCACATTTTAGCGCGCCTGGTGTCTCACGCACTCTTAGTTGGTGAGTGTACTCTTGCTTTTACTCCGGATTTGCGAAATCTGCTCTCTGACTTGAGTTCATTCCAGCCAACCGCAATTTTGGCAGTACCTAGAGTATTGGAAAAAGTCTACAACAGTGCTTTGCAAAAAGCCGGTACGGGCTTCAAGCGCAAAATCTTCAATTGGTCTGCTAAACAATCTCGGCAACGCAGCCAATCAATGTATAAGAGCGTGGATTCATCTCAAAAAACTCTTGCTTACTCGATTGCAAATTCGGTGGCGCTCAAAAAAGTCAAGGCCGCACTGGGACCAAATCTGCAATACGTGGTGTGTGGGGGTGCGCCCTTGGCCCCGGATTTAGCGCATTTCTTTCGGGGAATGGACATTCAGATTCTCCAAGGATACGGTTTGTCGGAAACCACTGGCCCGATTGCAGTGCAAGTACCCACGCAGTGTCCTCCCGATGGGGTGGGTCGAGTAATGCTTGGAAATCAGGTGCGCATCAACCACGATGATGGCGAAGTCTTGGTTAAAGGCGTCTCGGTTTTTCGAAAATACCATAATCTACCGGCAGAAACTAAAGCCGCTTTTACCGAGGATGGCTGGTATCGCACTGGTGATTTAGGCACTATTGATGAGGACGGTGAAATTCATATTACTGGCCGAAAGAAAGAACTAATTGTCACTGCCGGTGGTAAAAATGTCTCCCCTGAAGTATTAGAGGAACAACTGGTCACCCATCCCCTGATTTCTACTGTGATTGTGGTTGGAGATCGCAGGCCATACGTGGGTGCACTAGTTTCTCTAGACGACGAAATGCTGCCAATTTGGCTAAAGTCCAAAGGTCAGATACCAACTGATGCAGTTACAGCTGCCCGACTGCCGATTGTACAAGAGTCAATTCAAAAAGCGGTGGAACGCGCAAATACGAAAGTTTCTCGTGCTGAATCGATCAGACGGTTTAGGATCATTGACCAAGAGTTTACCGTTGAAAACGGTTACCTGACTCCCTCGATGAAGCTGAAGCGGCAAAAAGTGTTAACTGATTTGGCGGCTGAAGTAGATGAACTCTACGCCGAAGGTAAAGCCTAATACCATCCGCCAATAAATGGGGATTGAAGGAAGCGAATCGGTGTTGAATTTAACCCCATAAACCTAGATACTGGCATTGATCGGTCTGTGCTCCTTGCTGTGCACAAGCTTTGGTTGAATTGAAATTGTTGGCGGACTACTTGTTCTAACTGGCTTGGTTCTAACTAGTTGTCCTAATTCAGGATAGGAAAACGAAGATGCGACAACTAGAAGATGGTAGTTGGGAAAATTCTCCGGCCTACCAGGTGGAAGAGAATTTGAGTTTGCCAAAGCTTTTTGCCCAACGTGCGAAACGCTCACCGCATGCCGTGGTGGCAGAAGAAAAGAACCAAGTTGGCTCTTGGGTAGCCACCACTGTCGAACAGTTAAACCACCAGGTAGAACAAATCGCTCGCGGACTTTACGTAAATGGGCTGCGTCCAAGCGATAAATTCGCGATTTTGGTGCCCACGTCTTTAGCATTTTTGACTTTCGATTTAGCGGCAATGACCCTAGGTGCGGTGACGGTACCGATTTACGAGTCAGATTCAGCTAGTCAGATCAAACACATTCTCAAAGATGCTGGAGTGAAAGCTGCCGTTACTTTGAGCGCTCAACAAGCTGACCTCTTGGTTTCAGTCAAACCACGTTCACTAAAACACGTTTATTGTTTAGATCGAGGTGCCATGTCGGATTTGTCGCGGATGGCAAATTCGATAGATCTGACTACGATTCGCAATTTGCGAGACGAGCTGAAATTATCCGACTTAGCCACCCTGGTTTACACTTCCGGCACTACCGGAACCCCCAAGGGGGTGATGCTCTCCCACAGCAATTTTGTGCGCAGCCTAACGCAAGGGTTTGCAATTTTGCCAAATCTAATCGGGGACCCAAACTCGCGGACTCTGCTATTTTTACCAGTGGCACACGTTTTGGCGCGTTTTGTCATGTACGCAATTTGCTGTTCTGAGGGTCGCTTAGGTCTTTGTCCAAATACGAATTCACTGGTACAAGATATCCAAAGTTTTGAACCGACCATGATGCTGGTAGTGCCACGTGTGTTGGAGAAAGTTTACAACAGTGCCTCCGCTACAGCCGGTGGTTCAGTAAAGGGCAAAATCTTTAGTTGGGCGGCTAAACAAGCTCGAGATTTCTCCGAGGCCACCGCTTATCCACCAGAAAAATCAGAGCGTTCTTTTCCTTTCATCCGCCCAGAAAAACCTGCCCAAAAATTAGGCAGTCGCCAAGGGGCATACCAGCTACCAGAGTCAACGGTTTTTTCTGCCGGCCCTTCCCTGGGTTTGCGAGTCAGTGAAACAGCTGCAGATCTAGTAGTTTTGCGCAAAATCCGCAAAATTTTAGGGCCAAATTTACAAACAGTGATTTGTGGTGGAGCTCCCCTATCAGTGGACTTAGCTAATTTTTTCCGAGGTCTGGGTATCACTTTGTTACAAGGATACGGGTTAACTGAAACTACTGGTCCAATTACGGTTGAATTGCCTAGTGACTATCCTCCTAACTCGGTTGGCTATTTGTGGCCCGGAAATTCTATGAAGTTAGCCGAAGACGGAGAGTTATTGTTAAAGGGCATCAATGTTACTTCTGGATACTATAATCTGCCAAAAGAAACTGAGAAGGTTTTTAAAGATGGATGGTTTTATTCGGGAGATTTAGCAGAAATTGATGACGATGGACGGCTGAGAATTGTTGGCCGGAAAAAGGAGCTGATTGTCACTGCCGGCGGCAAGAATGTATCTCCAGAAATACTAGAAAAATCTTTATCTTCACATCCACTGATTGGCCAAATCATTATTGTGGGAGATGATCGTCCCTTTGTGGGAGCTTTGATTACGCTGGATCCGGAAATGCTACCAAATTGGCTGAAAAATAAAGAGCTCCCCCCGTTGTCCATGTCAGAAGCAGCTAACTTGCCGGAAGTGCACGATTCTTTGCTGCGGGCGATTCGTAAAACTAATGAAAAAGTTTCCCGCGCGGAATCAATTCGCCGGTATTTGCTTGTCGACACTGAGTTTACAGTTGAAAATGGTTATCTCACGCCATCGTTGAAGTTGAAACGCGGAAAAGTAATCGCAGATTATTCTGATTTCGTTGACGATCTCTACAAACTGTCGGAAACAGAGTTAGCCCCGCGTGGACGTTCAGTCACACCCTCACCAAGTAAGGACCGTAGCCACTGAATATTAGTGTTAGTTTGTGGCCATTTTTGACACAAGTCCCTCAACATTACTTTTCAGCAGTAAAAACGAGGGAACTGGTCTGCAGTACCTCCTGCAAATATTTGCCCGTCCAGGAACCCTCCACTTTGGATACTTGCTCTGGCGTTCCCTCGGCCACGATTTTTCCTCCCCCAGCTCCTCCTTCAGGGCCTAGGTCAATTATCCAGTCGGCGTTTTTAATGACGTCTAAATTGTGTTCAATGACAATTGCCGTATTTCCTTGATCTACCAGGGTTTGTAACACCGACAACAATTTGCGAATATCCTCCATGTGCAAACCGGTAGTTGGTTCATCCAGAATATAGATAGTGCGTCCACGAGTGCGTCTTTGTAATTCGGAGGCCAACTTGACGCGCTGTGCTTCACCCCCCGAGAGCGTAGTTGCACTTTGACCCAGTTTCACGTAACCCAATCCGACTTCCACCAAAGTGTTTAAATAGCGAGAAATTCGAGGAATTGCTTGAAAGAATTCAGCAGCTTGCGCAATTGACATATCTAAAACGTCGGCCACGCTTTTACCGTGATACAAAATTTCCAATGTCTCGCGGTTATAACGCGCTCCCCGGCAAATCTCACAAGGCACGTACACGTCTGGCAGGAAATTCATCTCAATTTTGATAGTGCCGTCCCCTTTGCAGGCCTCGCAACGGCCGCCTTTCACATTGAAAGAAAACCTGCCTGGAGTGTAGCCGCGCACCTTGGCCTCGGGCACATCCGCAAATAGTTTGCGGATGATATCCCACACTCCCGTGTAAGTAGCCGGATTAGACCGGGGACTGCGCCCAATCGGAGACTGATCCACGTGCACTACTTTATCCAGGTGCTCCCACCCCTTGACGGTGCGGTGGCGTCCAGGCACTACGCGCGCATGATTTAGTTTGGCTGCCAGGACTTTTTGTAAAATCTGGTTAATCAACGTCGATTTGCCTGACCCAGACACCCCGGTTACAGCTGTCAAAGTACCCAGAGGGATCGACACTGACACATTCTGTAGATTGTGTTCACGGGCCCCCTCGATGCGCAGCACGCGTTTCTTGTCAAAAGGTCGGCGCTCTTTGGGCAGCGGAATTTGTATTTTGTGCGACAAATACTGGCCGGTTAAAGACTGCTCACACTCCAACAAGCCCGTAACCGACCCCGAGTAAACGATTTCTCCTCCGTTAGCTCCCGCCCCGGGACCAATGTCGCAAATCCAGTCAGCAGCCTCAATTGTTTCTTGATCGTGTTCCACCACAATCAAAGTGTTTCCCAAATCCCGCAAACTCTCCAAAGTCCGAATCAAGCGCCGATTATCACGCTGATGCAAACCAATCGATGGCTCATCCAACACGTAGAGCACACCTACTAGACCAGAACCAATTTGGGTAGCCAAACGAATCCGCTGCGATTCACCACCGGATAAAGTAGCAGCCCCCCTAGCCAACGTCAGATAAGACAAACCCACATCGACCAAAAAATCTAACCGCGCCAAAATTTCCGCCAACACAGGTTTAGCGATCTGAGCTTCTTTCTTGTCCAACTGGAGGTTCATCAAAAAATCTCGTGCTGCTTGAATGGACAAACCACACAGTTGTGCAATCGATAGATTTCCCACTTTGACCGCTAAAACCTCTGGTTTTAGACGCGTTCCCCGACATTTGGGGCAAGGTACTTCACGCATGTAAGCGTTTAGCTTATCGGCCACGTACTCGGATTCAGTTTCCTCCCGTTTGCGTTCAATGTAGTTTACGGCTCCCTCAAACCCTGTCGAATAGGTGCGCTCCCTACCCCACCGGTTGCGATACTTCACGTGCACTTGATAATCCAAACCAAAGAGCACAGCGTGTTGCACGTCTTCAGGCAAATCTTTCCAAGGCGTAGTGACGTCAAAACCCATTTGCTTTGCTAAACCCAACAAAACTTGCTGATAGTAGCGTTTGTTGGCACTCCAAACCACCACCGCGCCGTCAGCCAAAGAGGTTTCTTCGTCAGGCACAATCAGCTCTGGATCCACCTCTTCTTTCACACCCAAACCAGCACACTCCGGACACGAACCATAAGGAGCGTTGAAAGAAAATGTGCGCGGCTCAATCTCTTCTAAAGCCAATGGGTGGTTATTGGGACAAGCTCTTTTTTCTGAGAATCGGCGAATCCGCTGGGGATCTGTTGGCTCTAAATCAACCAATTCGATCACCACCAGACCGTTAGCCAATTCCAAAGCAGTTTCAACTGATTCCGTCAAACGCTGTTTAATGCCCTCGCGAAGCACCAAGCGATCCACTACGACATCAATATCGTGTTTGAGGTTCTTTTCCAAAACAGGTGGATTCTCTAAGCGCACTAATTCGCCATCGACTAGAACCCTCGAATATCCGCTGGTTTGTAGATCTTTGAATAGTTCAGCGTACTCACCTTTGCGCCCCCGCACTACTGGAGCTAAAACTTGGAATCTACAACCCTCATCTAATTCCAGCACTTGATCTACAATTTGTTGTGGAGTTTGTGCCTGAATTCTTTCATCACATTTTGGACAATAAGCTGTTCCTGCTCGCGCATATAGAAGCCGCAAATAATCGTAAATTTCAGTGATTGTTCCCACCGTTGAACGCGGATTCTTAGAAGTAGATTTCTGGTCTATTGAAACCGCAGGTGAAAGACCCTCAATAAAATCAATATCTGGCTTATCCATTTGCCCTAAAAATTGGCGGGCATAAGAAGAGAGCGACTCGACGTATCGGCGTTGTCCCTCAGCAAAAATAGTGTCAAAAGCTAGCGAAGATTTACCAGAACCAGACAAACCAGTAAACACAATCATCTTGTTGCGTGGCAAAACCAGATCTACATTTTTTAAGTTGTGTTGCCTGGCTCCACGAACAATTAGGGAATCACTCACCACTCCAGCATAAAACACGGAAGCGTTCCCTTCGAACGCCTGTTCGAGTAAAACTGTGTGAATTGCAACGAATTCGCTAGCTTAGACTGGTTGTACTGCTTTTACTGGTCGCACTGTTTTCACTGCATCACAAAGGCAGAGATGGCGGCAGCTACTTCCACTGGTTTTTCCACCGCACTCAAATGCATGGCGGTGGGAACGACATTCACTAGCGCATCGGAAAGAGATTCTTCCATCTCTCTTAGTACCGCTGGAGTTGCTCCTGCATCATTTTCACCGGTTAACAACAAGGTTGGCACCTCCACCTTTCCCATGCCCGGCCACAAATCCGCTGAAGCAATGATGCGACAACACTGCGCATAGCCAGCATTGCTGGTAGACAAAAACAAGTCGCGAATTTTCTGAGTCTGCACCATCCCCAAGTTAGTGCGAAACTCTTCGGTGAGCCACCGCTGCAAGGTAGCATCCATCAGTGATTCAACTCCATTTGTTTCAACCTGTGCGGCTTTTTTCAACCATTGTTTAGCGGGAGCAAGTTTTGGGGTGGCATCAAATACTCCCAGTGAACTAATCCCCGATGATTGTGTTTGGGCTGCAGCAAGCGAGGTCATTCCTCCTAAAGAAAGACCACCCAAATGATAGTTATCTAGCGCTAAATCTTTTATGCCCGACAGTAGTGCTGCCACTAGGTGATTCATGGTGGCTTCATTTCCTTGGGGGAGCAATTCTGATTCACCGTGTCCGGGTTGATCCCAGAAGACCAGTCGGTAGTTTTTTCCTAAAATTTCTGCGACAAAGTCCCACATATGATGATTCACGCCCAAGGCGTGGCCCAAAACCAAAGTGGCACCATTGGGGTTTCCTCCAGCAAAAAACGCCAACGGCGTGTTGGGGGTTTCTAGTCTGCGAAACATTTTTCCTCCAAGTTAGTTCTCAAACTAATGCTGTGCTTCTACCTCGATTTTATCGGTGAGTTTTGGTAAAAACCGATACGCAATTTCGCTCAATGTACACACAATTGCGGCAACCAGCAAAATTATTGCCCATTCTCGACTATTTGGTAGTTGGAGGGCAAAAAAGTCTCGTACGAATGGAACAAGTAGACCCAAAATAGCGCCAATTACCATGCACACTAGTAGAAGAACTCGCCACCAATTGAATGGCCTAGCAGTGATGCCTAGTATCCACAAGCCGCCAACAATAATCACAACTGTGGCGGCACTTTGACCGCTAGTAGTGGCTTCACCTACTAGCAAGTAGGCGCTGAGAGAACCTATCCCTAAGAGGAGACCCGCTGGGAGGGCTGAGAGCAAGATTCTGCGTAAAAATCCCTCGCGGTAGCGCCTCCGGTTGGGGGCTAAGGCCAGGAAAAAGGAAGGAATGCCAATGGTGAACCAACCAATGTAGGTGAGGTGTCTGGGCAAGAGTGGATATACAACTCCTAGAGCACAAACCACGATAGCAATTAGCATAGCGTAAACGGTTTTGGACAAGAAAAGACAAGAGACTCGCTCCATATTGGCAATAATTCTTCTGCCTTCGGCTACCACACTGGGCAACACTGAGAATTCACTTTTGGTGAGTACTACCCTGGAGACTGCTTTTGTGGCTGGTGCTCCATTGCCCATCGCAATCCCTAAGTCTGCAGATTTTAATGCTAGAGCGTCGTTTACTCCATCTCCTGTCATGGCTACTGTGTGGCCTTGAGCTTGCAGAGCGCTCACAATAGCTTTCTTTTGTTCGGGTCTAACTCTGCCAAAAACATCAGTGTTGGCGACAATGTCATTGAATTCTGTGGTATTTTCTTCGGGAAGGAGCCGACTGTCAACTACTTTGATTTCATCGCTTTTTGCCCCTAAAAGGTTAATTTCTCGGGCGATTGAGCCGACAGTTCCAGGTAAGTCTCCGGAGATGATTTTGACTTTTACGCCTTGGTCGCGAAAATACTCTAATGTGGTGGCGGCATCTGCGCGGATGTCTTCTTCCAAGATGCACAGTGCCGCTAGCTTCATTTCTCTGGGCAACTCTGGGACTTTAGATTGAGCGACATAGCTTGGGGTTTTTCCTTCGGCTAGAGCCACCAGTCGTCGTCCATTGGCTGATTCTCGCTCTACTTGTTTGTGGAGCCAAACTAGGCTCTGCCAATCTTTTACTCTATCCCCCAAAATTTCGGGAGCACCCAACACCCACATTTGTGTTTCGTTTTGGATTGCAGACCATTTTCTAGTGGAAGAAAAGGGAATTCGTTGCCAGATAGTTTCATCTGCTTGTTGGTAGGTGTCTTGCAGACTTTGGCTATTTCCTCGATAGCAGTTATCTGGCTGATGCTGGTCACTCCGTTGGTTGTCTGATTGCTTGCTCTGTAGGTAACTAGTACTTCGTTGATACGAACCATTTTGTAACTGATGTTTAGCTTGAGCTTTTGGTTGAGGATTTTCTGCACAAAACTCTTTACTGTCTGACAGCATGTGGTAGATGACAGTTGCGGTTTCGTTGTCTTTTGTGCCCACCAACTGCTCTAACATTTGGACAGTTTTTTTCGCGTCAGTATCTGGTGCATACAAGATTTCGCGGCCTTGAATTTTACCAGTTGTGATGGTGCCAGTTTTGTCCAGACATAAAATATCGACGCGGGCCAGGATTTCCACTGCTGGCAATTCTTGCACCAGCACGCCTTTTTTAGCC
Organism: uncultured Actinomycetaceae bacterium; assembly: GCA_965120455.1. Lineage (GTDB taxonomy): Bacteria > Actinomycetota > Actinomycetes > Actinomycetales > Actinomycetaceae > Scrofimicrobium. Next base: position 31,252 of record CBCPNB010000012.1, read on the forward strand.
AAAGTAGCGGCAGCTAGACCAAAGTTCATGGAAGTCAACAACACTAAGCCTTGAGGAATCATTCCCACAATGCCCGAAATTGCCAAAACCAGAGACATTTGCCAAGACAAGTCCTCGGTACTCACTTGTGACCAGGCCAAAGCAGCTACTACGAATGGAATGAGCCAAGAAATCCATTTGAGGATTTGGTTGATTGAGAGTTGAATTTCTGAAACAGCTAAAGAGAATTGCCGTGCTTCTTTAGTTAGTTTGTGAACCCAGGATTCTTCGCCAACAACTTCTACCAGCATTGTCCCCGAACCAGCCACAACATTTGTGCCCGAGAGGATTTTGTCTTCAACCTGTTTTACTACCGGCAAGGATTCTCCAGTTAGAGCTGATTCGTCAACTTCTAGGCCTCGGACTTCTAAAATTTTGCCATCTGCAGGGACTTGGTCGCCGAGCTTGAGGAGCACAATATCTTCTGCTACTAGCTCTTCGACTGGCACTTGCTGCTCCGTGTTATCGCGCCTCACGCTAACTGTGGGCACGTGCATGACAGCGAGTGAATCCAGGGTGCGTTTGCTGCGAATTTCACTGAAAACACCTATGACCGCGTTCAAAACCATAACTAGCGCGAAGAGAGCATCTTGTGGTTCGCCTACCAGTAACACGACGATTGCAGCAACAGCTAGAATGCCGTTGAAGATCGTAAAAATGTTGGCGCGAAGAATTTGTGATACTGATCTGGAGGTCGAGTTGTCAGTGACGTTATTTTGTCCGGCAGCATGTTTGGCAGCAACCTCTTGGCTGCTCAAACCTTGTCTCAAGCTTCCTCCTGTCGTTGCTATTACTTATCTAAGTAGCTGTTAGTTGCATTGTCGCCTAAGTTGATACTTGCCGAAGTATCGTGGTCATTTGTTCTCGTGTTCGTGTTTATCGTGCTTACCGGCATGCTTGTGTTTATCGCTATTACTAGCATCGCCACTAGTGCGATTACTTTCTTGCAGATGGATACTGATAGCGTCGCTGGTTGTGGCATTGATGGTTTTGGTACTAGTGGTTCGTTTGTCCCACCTGGTTTTGAGCACACTGACGATTACTGTCAGTAAGATGGTGGCAAAGATGACGGTTAGAGATAGGCTGATCCCGATTTCTGGGACGTTTGACAGGTGTTGTCCTCCGTTGACGAATGGCAAAGTATTTTCGTGCAGTGCATGTAGGATTAATTTGACGCCAATGAAGGCCAAAATTATGGCTAGCCCATAGTGTAAGTAGGCTAAACGCTCCAGTAGTCCATCTATCAAAAAGTAAAGTTGTCGCAAACCAATGAGAGCAAAAACATTGGCTGAAAATACCAGGAATGCCTCTGAGGTAAGACCAAATATGGCGGGGATGGAGTCGAAGGCGAACATTATGTCCGCTCCCCCTAGGGCAACCACCACTAGGAACATTGGCGTGATGTAGGAGTGATGGTTGTGTCTGTAGATCAGGCGTTGCCCGATGTATCCGTCGGTTACTGGAAAAATTTTGCGCACCAGGGAAACGAACTTGGTTTCGTGGTATTCATCGCTGTGTTCTTGCGGTCGCTGCACACCTGCCCGGGCTTGAGAATAAGCGGTATACAGCAGCCAAATTCCAAAGAGATAGAAAATCCACGAGAAGCGCTCGATCACGGCAGCTCCCACCAGAATGAAAATCAACCGCATGACCAAGGCAATGACGATTCCATAAAGGAGAGCTTTTTGTTGGAATTCCCTGGGCACTTTGAAGCTGGCCATAATGATGATGAAGACAAAAAGATTGTCTACTGACAGCGATTTTTCGGTGAAGTAACCAGCGATAAATTCTCCAGCGTAAACACCACCGTAGATGACCCAAATGATTCCGGCAAAAACTAGGGCGAAGACTACGTAGATCAGGGACCAGATGGCGGCTTCTTTGAGGGTGGGGGCGTGGGGTTTTCTAACGTGCCCGATGACGTCGAAGCTGATGAGAAAAATGGTTAGCAGGGCGATAGCAATCCAAGCACTGAGGTGGACTTCCAACGTTTCTCCTTATTTTGGGTGCATCCAACCGTCTGAGGTCTCACCCACCCATTTTGGGCGGCACGCCGAGCTGTTGCTGTGTTGACGACATTGCCCTTATTGGATTACTCCCCTCTGACAGAGATTCTAGCTGATGTTTCATAGAGCGCCACGCATTGCTCTTAGTTCTTTCTTTAAATCACTAATTTCATCTCGCAGTCTGGCGGCCAGTTCGAATTGTAATTGTTCGGCGGCACTGTGCATTTGCTCGTTTAAGCTGGCGATTAGTTGCTCCAAATCATTGGTGGCTTCGCGGGTGGCTTCGATTGCTTGGTTGGCCATCTGCTTGGCAGCGGCTTGTTTAGACAAGCGGAGTGTATTTTTATGCTGGTCTTTGTTTGTGGGTTGGCTACCTCGGTATCCTCCATCTAATAGTTCTTGTGTATCGATGTCTTCGCGGGCCAGCATATCTGTGACATCGGCGATTTTTTTGCGCAGTGGCTGGGGGTCTATGCCGTGTTTTTGGTTGTAGGCAATTTGTAGTTTTCGGCGTCTTTCGGTTTCGTCGATGGCTGCTTTCATTGAGGCAGTGATGTTATCAGCGTACATGTGGACTTCACCAGAAACATTTCTGGCGGCGCGACCAATAGTTTGAATGAGCGATCTGGTTGAACGCAAGAAGCCTTCTTTGTCTGCGTCCAGGATTGATACTAGAGACACTTCTGGGAGATCTAGGCCTTCGCGCAGTAGGTTAATGCCAACTAGTACGTCGAATTTACCTAAGCGGAGCTCCCGTAATAGTTCCACTCGACGTAGGGTATCTACGTCTGAATGCAGGTATTCTACTCTAACTCCCCTTTCTGCCATGAATTCGGTTAGTTCTTCCGCCATTTTCTTGGTGAGAGTGGTAACGAGGACGCGCTCGTTTTTTTCGACTCGTAACCGGATTTCCTCTAGAAGGTCATCAATTTGTCCGTAGACTGGTTTGACGATGATCTTGGGATCAACTAAGCCGGTTGGACGAATGATTAATTCAACCGGCTTACTGTCGTGTTCTAGCTCGTATGGTCCAGGAGTGGCGGATAGGTAGATGGTTTGTCCGATACGTTCTAGGAATTCCTCCCACTTTAGAGGCCGGTTGTCCATTGCACTGGGCAATCTAAAACCGTGTTCGACCAGGGTTCGTTTGCGGGACATGTCCCCTTCGAACATGGCTCTAATTTGGGGGACAGTTACATGGGATTCGTCAATAATTAACAGAAAGTCTTCGGGAAAGAAGTCCAACAAGGTATGAGGTGGCGTCCCAGCGGCGCGCCCGTCGATGTGTCTAGAGTAGTTTTCGACTCCAGAACACATGCCGATTTGTCGCAGCATTTCCAGATCGTAGGAGGTGCGCATTTGCAAGCGTTGTGCTTCTAGGAGTTTCCCCCGTTTCTCGAACCAAGAGACGCGCTCTTCCAGTTCCGTTTCTACGTCTTTGCAAGCCCGTTTTAACCTCTCAGCAGAGGCAACATAGTGTGAGGCTGGAAAAATGTGTACTTGTTTGGTTTCTCGAATTACTTCCCCGGTGAGGGGATGCAGGACAGCTAGTACATCGATTTCATCACCGAACATTTCGATGCGAATCGCCAGTTCCTCGTATACGGGAATGATTTCGATGGTGTCGCCGCGAACTCGAAACGTGCCGCGTGTAAAAGCAATATCGTTGCGTTGATATTGCATTCCCACAAATTCTCGCAAGAGTTCATCCCGAGAAATTACCTCCCCTACGCGTAGGCTAATCATACGTGCCACGTATTCTTCGGGAGTTCCCAAACCGTATAGGCAAGAGACCGATGAGACCACTACCGTGTCGCGACGAGTTAGTAAAGAGTTGGTGGCCGAGTGCCTCAGACGCTCCACTTCGTCGTTGATGGAAGAGTCCTTTTCTATGTATGTGTCAGTCTGGGGCACGTAGGCTTCAGGTTGATAGTAGTCGTAGTAGCTAACAAAGTATTCAACCGCATTATTGGGGAGCAAATTTCTAAATTCAGCGGTCAACTGTGCGGCCAAGGTCTTGTTGGGTTCAATCACCAAAGTTGGTCGCTGTACTTTTTCAATCAACCAAGCAGCGGTAGCCGATTTTCCCGTCCCAGTAGCACCTAAAAGCACGATATCCTTTTCGCCCGCTTGCAAGCGATCAGCAAGCTGTTGAATTGCTTTAGGCTGATCGCCAGCAGGCGTGTAGTCGGAAATCACCTGAAAAGGCGTCACGTCCGCTAACTTTGCCCGAGTATCGTGCAATTCATCCATATAGATCATTATAATCGAACATTTGTTCGATAGAATGCTGTGTAAGTAATGCCACTATTTTAAAGTAGGCAATGCTTGCTTTAACCGGAGAATACAGTGTTCAACTGCATTTTGTAGCTCTGTGAGTGTTCCATTGTTTTGGATCCAAATATGGGCGAGAGCGCGGCGTTGCTCGTCGCTAGCTTGTGCATTGATTCTGGCCAGTGCTTGCTCTTTGGGCAGGCCGCGCTGCTCTAATCGCTGGAGCCGCAAGGGTAAATCACAGCCCACCATAATGACTACATCGAAATTGTTAGCTAAATTTTGTTCAGCTAGTAATGGCACGTCATAAACTGCTAATTCGCCTGGTTTGGCTTGACCAAGAATTTTTTGGGCACGCTTAGCAATTAACGGGTGGGTAATTTTCTCTAATTCCTGCCGCTTTTGGGGAGAGCTAAACACTATTTTGGCTAACTTGGCTCGGTCTAAATTTCCATCTTCCTGCAATATTTTTGGACCAAAATAGTCTACGACCATTTGCAAGCCAGGAGTACCTGGTTCAAGTATTTCTCTGGCAAGCTGGTCTGCATCTGCCACTACAGCTGCGTGTTGAATAAAAATTTTCTTGACTTCAGATTTGCCGCACCCAATTCCACCAGAAAGTCCAATTAGCCAAGCTCGATCAATTGGTGGTGTTGGTAATTCTTTTACTAACTCAAAATACCCAGACACCACCAATCACCTTTCAATATGAGCAGAATCAGTACATGATTCAGATATCATTCAATATCCTCCTTGGGGCGATAACATTTTGTGCCCACTGGCAAACATAAACTACCTAAAACAGCGTACTCACCGATAGTAAGAATGCGCGCAAGTTTAAGGCAAGCGGGGGTGCAGCCAATAAGGCCACACCCCCACTATTCCAATTTGAGCTAAATCTCTTGGCTCACAGCACAGTGCAAGTAACAAACTACCAGCACACGCGAGCCTCCCTCAACAGTAATCTGAGGGACAGCATCCGCACGTGTTTGCTTAAGAATTAGGAAGTTAGCTTCTCGCGCAGAGCTGCCAAAGCCTCATCCGAGGCCAGCATTCCCTCATCGCCAGCAGCAGATGAGTACTCGGACTGTTGTCCCTCAGCGCTTTGAGCTGCAGCATCTGCTTCCAAAGCGGCTGCTACCTGCGAACGGTGAGCTTCCCAACGCGCCTGAGCCTCAGCGTACTGAGCCTCCCATTCGTCACGCTGCCTCTCGTAGCCCTCCATCCACTCTTGGCTCTCTGGGTCAAAGCCTTCGGGATACTTGTAGTTGCCGTTCTCGTCGTATTCGGCAGCCATCCCATACAAGGATGGGTCAAAGTCCTCTGAGTTCGGATCCACGCCCTCGTTGGCCTGCTTCAAAGACAGGGAAATCCGGCGGCGCTCCAAGTCAATGTCAATGACCTTCACGAACGCTTCCTGGCCAACCTTGACGACCTGTTCTGGCATTTCAACGTGGCGCTGCGCCAACTCAGAAATATGCACCAAGCCCTCAATGCCATCCTCAACGCGCACAAACGCACCAAAGGGAACCAACTTAGTTACGCGACCAGGCACAACCTGACCGATAGCATGCTGGCGGGCAAACGCCTGCCACGGATCCTCTTGCGTGGCTTTCAAAGACAAGGAAACACGCTCGCGATCCGTGTCCACTTCCAGCACCTCAACCTCAACCTGTTGGCCAACCTCAACCACTTCGGAGGGGTGATCGATGTGCTTCCACGACAATTCGGAGACGTGCACCAAACCGTCTACGCCACCCAAATCCACGAATGCACCAAAGTTGACAATAGAAGATACAACTCCCCGGCGCACCTGACCCTTTTGCAAAGTAGTCAAGAAGTTCGAGCGCACCGCCGACTGGCTCTGTTCCAGCCAGGCGCGACGCGACAAAACCACATTGTTGCGGTTCTTGTCCAACTCGATGATTTTGGTTTCCAGCTGGCGACCAATGTAAGGACCCAACTCGCGGACTCGCCGCATTTCCACCAAAGAAGCGGGCAAAAAGCCGCGCAAACCGATATCCAAGATCAGGCCGCCCTTGACGACCTCGATCACTGTACCAGTAACCGCGCCATCTGCTTCCTTCACCTTTTCAATTTCACCCCAAGCTCGCTCGTATTGGGCGCGCTTCTTGGAGAGCATCAGGCGACCTTCTTTGTCTTCCTTTTGCAACACCAAGGCTTCGACTTGGTCGCCAACTTGGACAACCTCGTCGGGGTCGACGTCATGTTTGATCGACAACTCGCGTGCCAAAATGACGCCTTCAGTTTTGTAGCCAATATCCAACAGGACTTCATCCCTGTCGACCTTGACAACGATACCTTCAACAATATCGCCATCGTCAAAGTTCTTAATCGACTGGTCGATGGCTGCGAGCAGGTCTTCTTGAGACCCAATGTCATTCACGGCTACCTGGGGCACATTTGCCCTGGCCGGGACGGAAGAGACGGTCATGTAGTTGTGTACTCCGAAACGGATAATATTATATAGACGGACAGAAACCAACGCTTTCTAAAATCAGTCGTCGGAGCGAACCGATTCCAAAAAACGCCTTGCTCACTTTAGCAAGAAAACCAGCAGCATGCGTCCAGATTTGCTAGAAATTATTGCCAAAACCCCAAAAGCATTATGGTTCTCAACACATTAAGTGCCGATCCCGTGTCATTCTCGCTGTTAGAGAGTCATGGGGAGCAACTATTCCAGTAAATCAACCAGGACAGTAATAGAGCTTTTGGAGGACTAGTTGTGGGCTGCATCCTTCCACGAACGCCCTCGTCCAACCGCCACCATCAGTGGGACTGACATTTCCACTGGGGAGCCCATTGCTTCGCGCACCAATTGTTCTACAGCCTCACTTTCACCCGAGGCAATTTCTAAAACTAGTTCGTCGTGAACCTGCAACAAAATCCGCGACTGATAGTTGTCTGCCCGCAAGCGGCGATCCACTTCGATCATAGCTAGTTTGATGATATCCGCTGCACTTCCTTGAATTGGCGCGTTGAGGGCTTGGCGTTCACTCATTTCCCGGATCGCTCTCTCTTTGGCATTTAAACCCGGAAAATACCGGCGCCTTCCTAAAATTGTTTGCGTGTAGCCAGTTTCGCGCGCCTTTTCCACCACCGAGTGCAAGTACTCGCTCACGCCAGCAAAACGCTCAAAATAGGCAGCGCGCAACTCTTCAGCTTCTTTTACCGAACAGTGCAGTTGACGAGACAATCCAAAAGCTGACAACCCATAGGCTAAGCCGTAAGAAGTAGCTTTGACACGAGTGCGCTGCTGGCTAGTTACCTGCTCCACGGGCACGCCAAAAACAATGGCTGCCATCGACCGGTGCAAATCTTCATCAGAATTGAATGCTGCAATCAATGCTTGATCATGGGACAGGTGCGCCATGATGCGCATTTCAATCTGCGAATAGTCAACAGACATGAGTTCCACAAATCCAGTTCCTGCCACCAAAGCATCCCGAATTCCTAAACCAGCTGGCGTTCGAGCTGGAATATTTTGTAGATTTGGATTAGACGAAGACAGTCTGCCTGTGGCTGTCACCGTTTGATGAAAAATGGTGTGGATTCGCCCATCTGGAGCCACCTCATTGATTAGCCCATCCACCATCTGCTGCATTTTGATGTTATCGCGGTGTCGTAACAGTGCATCTAAAAATGGGTGCGCTGTCTGCTCATATAATGACAATAGTGCTTCAGCGTTAGTCGAATACCCAGTTTTTGTCTTACGGGTTTTCGGCATGTTCAACTCGCCAAACAAAAGTTCTTGCAATTGTTTTGGACTGGACAAATTAATTTCGCGGCCAATAGTGGCATAAGCATCCTCTTTGGCCTCTGCTACTAAGCGAGCAAATTCGTGGGACTGGCCTTGTAAATTCTCGATATCGGCGGCAATTCCCGTGCGCTCCATTTGAAAGAGGATTGCTTGAGTGGGGGATTCTACCTCCTTCAAAATCGGCTCCAGCTGTCGCTCGCTAAGTTGTTTTCCTAAAACCGGCGTTAAATCTCGCAAAACTTGCGCGCTTTCGGCCAAGCCCAGTGGTACCGCTTTGGGTTGACCGATTTGCAGTGTCTCTAGATCATCTAGAGAAAACAAGGTTTGTGCTTCAGGAGCTTTCTCTGCTTCTGGCAGCACGCGCTGCAAATATTTCACTGACAAGGCCGCTGCCGCTTCGCTGCGATTCTCCCCGGGAGTTTGGGTGCGCTTGCCTGGCTGCCACTCTGGATCTAACAAATATGCCGCCAAACGAATGTCAGTCACTCGTGAGGGCAGAACCCACCCCAAGTCGGCTAAACCGTGAGCCAAGTTTTTGCCCTCGTAGACGATGAGGTTTTCGTGCGTCAAAAGAAAATTCGCTACTTTTTCAGACTCAAAAGCATCTAAATCGTGTATGTTTGCCACGAATGTGTCCGCCGAACCAGCCAAAGCTATCCACTCGATTTCACCATCCACAGAGTTCCTCTCCCCCACCGCGCCAGGAGCGTTGTAATCTCCGCTAGCAAAAAGTGCCACAGTCTCACTGGCAGATACAGTTTTAACCCATTGGGTAAATTCCCCTTGAAACACGGGGAGAGCCACGAAATCACCTGATGGCATGTGTGGCTGATAGTGCAGGTGAAAGTTTTCCTCTAACACTCGGCGAATCTCTGCTTTGGTTTGCGTCAAAGCAAACTCTTGACACAGTTCTTCCAACGTGGTTTCGTCAACCTGTCGCGGAATTAGGTCGTTCACGGCAACGTCAAGGGGTACGCTGCGCACTAACTCATTCAAATGCCGGTTGCGGCGCACTGATTCTAGGTTTTCTCTCAGAGCTGCACCAACTTTACCTTTGATGTCTCTGGCATGCTCCAAAATAGAGTCTAGATTGCCATACTGGTTCAACCATTTGGCAGCAGTTTTTTGTCCTACCCCGGGAATCCCCGGCAAGTTGTCCGCACTCTCTCCACAAAGCGCGGCAAAATCAGAATACTGAGCCGGAGTTATCCCATATTTTTCTTGTACCGCTGCAGCATCCATGATTTTGACGCCCTTAGGCGTGGGGTACAAGATAGCAACTTTCTCCTCAATTAACTGGAATACGTCCCTATCCCCCGACAGTATCCGCACCAACATGTCAGATTGAATGGCCTGCTCAGTTAGAGTAGCCACCACGTCATCTCCCTCAAAACCTGCTGCTCCCAGGCAAGGAATATCCATGGCGTGCAATATTTTTTGGATAATTTCTAACTGCAAAGGCAAAGATTCGGGGGTTTCTTTACGTCCAGCCTTGTACTCGGGGTATTCTTTTTTACGAAAATTGTCTTTGTCGACGTCAAAAGCTACCGCCACGTGGGTGGGCTGAAACTTGCGGATTTCTGAACACAAAATTCTAAAAAAACCAAAAATCGCGTTAGTAGGCTGTCCATTTACTTGAAAACGCGTCTCGTCGTGAGCGTAGAATGCGCGAAAAACCTGTGAATGACCGTCTACAATCAAAATTTTTTTGCTCATCACCCCAAAGTATATGCAACGCTTAAGCTATGGGAGTTTCTAAATCACCAGCGTCGCCAGCAACGCCAGGCCCCAAAGATGCAGATGGGGCTAAAGACGTAGGTGTGGAAACGAAAAATGCTGATTCTAAACGCAAATCAGAGGTTTCTCACACCTATGTACGTCAGCCAGCGTCGGCTTTTTGGTTAGAGCCACTCGAGTTGCACCAAAAGCTAGGACTCGAATTGGTAGAAGCAAAAGATGGGTATGCGCGCACCCGGATGCCAGTAGCGGGAAACGCTCAAGTAAGTGGGATTTTGCACGGTGGAGCCACTGCTTTGTTGATGGAAGCAACCGCCGGTTACGCGGCTATGTCCAAGTTATCGCCACAAAGCAGTGAGCCGTCGCTTAAGGATGCTACCGAAGAGCCTGGTTCTGTGTTGGTTGCGGTTGGTACAGAAATGTCGATTAGCCACCTCAGAGCCGTTAGTGCAGGTTTTGTGGAGGCCAGTGCCGAGCCCATTCATCTGGGTAAGACCAGAATGATTCACCAAGTGCAAGTGTACCGCAGTACGGATTCAAAATTGGTGTCAACTGGTGTGGTTACCCACGCAGTGACCCAGGTTCAAAACCAAGCTCAAGGTGCAGCTAATGAATCCACGGCTGGCAGCTAGCAAGTAGGCGCTCTCCAGAGGTAAAACCAAGAGTGGACTGTCTGCTAGCGCTCCCCTACCTGTTCGATGACTGCGTCGGCGACTTCGCGCATGGAGAGGCGTTTGTTCATGGAGGTTTGTTGAATCCAGCGGTAGGCGTCGCGCTCACTCATTCTCATTTTTTCGATCAGCAGACCTTTGGCCTGGTCTACGTGTTTGCGGGTTTCGAATCTTTCGGACATGTCTGCTAGCGCGTCTTGTAGAGATTCAATGCGTTTGTGCCGATGGAAGGCGATTTCCACTGCGGGAATGAGGTCAGCGGGGCCAAACGGTTTCACTACATAGGCCATAGCTCCAGCATCTCGTGCCCGTTCAACTAGTTCTTTTTGTGAGAAGGCAGTCAAGATGACTATGGCGCAAGAGATTGAGTCTAAAATCATTTCGGCAGCGGTGATGCCATCCATTTTGGGCATTTTCACGTCTAGCACACAAAGATCGGGTTTTGTTTCTAAGGCCAAACGCACGGCCTCGTCGCCGTCGGTTGCTTCAGCAACCACTTCAAAGCCAGCTTCCTCCAGTGTTTCAATGATGTCGACGCGAATCGCGGTCTGGTCTTCAGCTACCAAAACTCTCTTGGGAGTGGTTACATTTGGTTCAGTCATATTTTATCCCTCGGTTTCGCTCTATGAAACCCGTCTGTGGCCTTTGGGCGCGATATCAAACGAACGTTAAAACCAGTGTAATGCCAGAATAAAGATTCCGGGTAGATTCCCCTTATATATCGCTTATAACACTAGTTTTACTTCTTGCCGGGATCGACTTTGAGGATAGGGTCAACTTAAACTGTCCTTAAATGCACTGTGTGTTCGTCTCCACACGCAAAAATGCGTCGAAAAATAGGCAAATCGTTTTTCGTGTTGTAGTGTAGAGGAGCTGTGAGGATGGGAAGCTTCCTTGCTGTGCCCCGATAGCCCAACTGGCAGAGGCGGTCGGCTCAAACCCGGCTTGTTGTGGGTTCGAATCCCACTCGGGGTACCAGGCTTTTATGGCGTGGCTCGGCGTAGACTTTTCGGATACTGGTAAATCTCATATCGACAGGAAGTGACGTTTATGTCTAAAAACGTTGCCGCTACTACCCCCATAGTCCTGCTCGCGTTCATGTCCTGTTAATTACCAACCAAGATCATGATTTCTTCAAAACTCAAGTATTTTACTCAGGTGCTTGAATTGTAAAGACTTGCTTGTCTGGTGTTACCGTCTCCTACTTCTTCGTACTTCACCGCACGAAGCCACAAGCTATCCAAGTAAGTGACTGTCCAAGTAAATACCGGATAAATCAGGTGACGCTCGTCGAGTCGGCGACCATCACACAGCACCTGGTTGTGCCGTTGACACCTGATTACACACTCAGCCAATTATCCTCAACTAATCCGGCTAGCCTAACCGATTATCTCCACTTTGACCCCCATCTGGCGCAGATTCTCCAGGCACGACTCCGGTGCCAAAGAATTAGTAATCACCACCTGAAACTTTGACAACGACTCCACTCGGTGCAAAGCTGTCCGCAAAAATTTAGTATGATCAACCAACAAGATATTGCAGCTAGACGATTGCAGCATTGCTTTTTTAGTTTGCGCCACTAATGGATCCGGGTGAAAACAATAACCATCCGACAAAGCTGAAGACGACATAATACAAACATCCGCATGCAAAGACCGAATAGTTTGCTCCGTCAACGTCCCAAAATAAGCCTCTGCCCAACTCGTGTAATTCCCGCCCGTCGACACCAAATGCAAATTCGGATACTGAATTACCTGATTACTAATAAATCGCGAGTTCGTGATCACAGTCAATGGACTCAAATCATCTAACTCCGGAAAAAGATACAAATTCGTAGTCGAATCATCTAACATAACTGAATCAGAACGCCGCAAATACTTCAACGCTGCCTTGGCTAAGCAAGTTTTTACCTCCGTGTTCTGGGTAGCCCGCATCCTGGCAGCCAAGCCAACTAAAGTAGTTGCTACCGCCGAAATCTCACCATGGTTGCGAACAATCAACCCATCCGCCTCTAAATCAGCTAAATCCCGGTAAATAGTCATCGTGGACACACCAAAAGTTTCGGCTAGTTCCTCCACAGTAGTATTAACTTTACTCGCTAAAAAACCAAGAATTTTTCCAATCCGTTGCTCACGCTTACTCAAAGACATCTGGTTCTGTGGGTCATCAAACACGGATAATCCTCTTCAATTATCTAATCAGCAGCTAACACTAAAATGCATTTTTGGAACAACTTTTCTTAAATCTCCAAGAAAAACCTCGTCACAACTATATGACCAGCATAAAATAAACAAATCACGCGTTGTTTAAGCGACCACCCCCTAAAGATATCTCCCAGTAGTCCCCCCACTTTCAAAGAATCAAGCCAGCCAACCCAGCCAGCAATCTCGCAGTTATGCACCTATTGCGCGTACGAATAACAACTTTTTATCGCTTTTTACCTCCCATGGTGTGCACGCGAATAGAATTGCTCACCTTCCCCACCCCTGGTGGCATTCCAGAAATAATCACCACACAATCACCAGGCTCAACAATATTGGCTTGAGAAGCCACCTGATCTACTTGAGCCACCATGTCGTCCGTGTGTGAAACTTGGGGCACTCGATACGCTTGCACACCCCACGACAAGGCCAACTGACGGCGCGTAGATTCGAGTGGAGTAAAAGCCACGTGTGCCGTGACCGAACGCAACCGCGACAGACGCCGCGCCGTGGCCCCCGATTGCGTAAAAGTCACCAAATACTTGGCATCTAAAGTTTTTGCCACCGCAGCCCCTGCCTCACAAATCACACTAGAGCGATCAACAGCACAGGTAGTCAATGGCGCAATTCGCTCTCCCCCGTTCTCCTCCACATTTTCGATGATTCGCGCCATCGTTCGCACTGCCTGAATCGGGTAAGCGCCAACAGAGGTTTCCCCAGAAAGCATGACCGCATCCGCGCCATCTAAAATAGCATTCGCGCAATCCGAGGCCTCCGCCCGGGTAGGCCGGGGATTCTTTATCATCGAATCCATCACCTGCGTGGCCACAATCACCGGTTTAGCCGCTGCGCGAGCTAGCTCAATAGCACGTTTTTGCACTAGAGGCACTTCTTCCAACGGCATTTCCACGCCCAGATCCCCGCGAGCCACCATAATTCCATCGAACGCCGCCACCACGTCCTCTAGAGCGGCTACTGCCTGTGGTTTTTCAATTTTAGCGATCACGGGCAAAAATTTGCCCTCCTCGCGCATAATTTCGTGCACATCCTCAATGTCGGCTGCGCTGCGCACAAAAGACAAGGCGACAAAATCAGCATCCTGTTGCAAAGCCCAGCGCAAATCTTCGCGATCCTTTATCGACAGTGCTGGCACCGAAACCGCTACTCCAGGCAAATTCAAACCCTTGTGATCCGAAATCATTCCTGGTACTTCCACGCGCGTCACCACGTCAGTTTCATTTACCTCAACCACGCGCACAGCCACCGAGCCATCGTCAATCAACAAACGATCCCCTGGGCGACAATCTCCCGGTAAACCCTGAAAAGTTGTACTCACCACCTGTTTATCTCCTGGCACCGAGCGAGTCGTGATGGTAAACGTGTCACCCTGATGTAGCTCTTGAGGGCCGTCAGCAAATTTACCCAACCTGATCTTAGGACCTTGTAAATCCACCAAAATGGCGATTGCTCTACCGGAGTTTTTAGCCGCCTCGCGCACCAATTTGATTACTTCAGCATGCTCCTCTGCTTGACCGTGTGAACGATTGATCCTGGCTACATCCATCCCTGCATCGACTAAAGCTTGAATCTGTTCTGGCGCAGACGTCGCTGGCCCGATAGTGCACACAATTTTTGCGCGACGCATATAAATCACCCTAACTTCTCGAACTAACCTCTGGCTTAGTGGACTGGATGACAGCTGAATCAGCTTTGCTAGCTGACTCAGGGAGAGCAGCAATCGACCTTGCCTCCAAAAAATCTCGCACAGATTGGGGAGCCTCCAACTTGGGGTGGCGCTGATAGTACCTAGCGCACTCAGCTACGTGAACAATTGTCGGCCGCCCCAATTTGCCGCACACCAAAAAACTTACAATCCCGCCAATAATGCACAACAAGGCCACCACTTGGTTGGTGCGAATTACTCCAAATACACCCGATTCATCCAAGCGCAAAAACTCGGTCAAAAAGCGAATCAACCCATAGGAAACCAAGTACAAGGAAAAAACTTGACCGGATCGAAATTGTAACCGTCGATCCAGTACCAGCAACACGATGGCCGTAACTAGATTCCACCCGGACTCATACAAAAACGTGGGATGAAATAGCGTTCCCTCAGCGTAACCGGCAGGCAAATTTTGGGCATCAATTTCTAGTCCCCACGGCAAAGTCGTCGAAGACCCAAAGAGTTCCTGATTGAAATAGTTACCCCACCGCCCTAAAGCTTGCGCCACTAACAGTCCCGGAGCTAAAGAATCGGCCAACGGTCCCAAACGCAGTCTCTGACGGCGCAACGCCAGATACGCCCCCGCAGCACCTAGCGATATCGCCCCAAAAATGGCCATACCGCCCTCCCAAATGTAGAACACGCTCAGGGGATTTTTACCGTCCCCAAAATAATCATCCCAGTGGGTGAGGACATGCCAAAGCCTGCCCCCCACAATCCCCAAAGGGATTGCCCAGATCACTACATCAAAGATCGCATCCTTTGGCCCTCCTCTGTTTTTATAGCGAACGACGGTGATCCAGGCTGCAAGGATCATGCCCAACACGACAATCAGACCGTAAAAATGCAGTGCCAAAGACCCTAACTGCCAGCTGCTGCTGCTAGGAGAGGGAATTGAAGTTAACCAACTAGTTTCAATACGCGCCCCCGCCATTTGCGGCCAAACTAGACTCTCTCCGATAGGTTGACTGAGATCGGCTGACACTAACAATTTTCTCGATTCTTACCAACTGAAGTTCTCATCTGGGGTTCTCGTTGTCTTATTCTATTCATATAATGTCACGAGGAATCAGGTAACGAGCTACGCCTGCCAGTGGGCGATCACCGATTCCAAGTGCCCTCGACTCCTGCCCGCAATTCCCTGGCTAAGGCAGCCATATTTTCTAGTCCTGCATGAAAGTCCTCGTTGAACAAGCATTTTAGCAGAGCTGACCCCACGATGACTCCATCTGCGTAGGTAGTCACATCGCGGGCTTGCGCACCATTTGATACTCCCAACCCCACGTTGACGATTTTAGCCCCCGCCTGGTAGGCCCTGGCCACCGTGGTTTTAGCAGCATCGTCAATACTAGTGCGTTGACCGGTAATCCCCATGGTGGAGGTCGCATACGTCCAGCCCCGACAAGCGGCAGCAATCATTTTCATGCGCTCCAAGGAAGAAGAGGGCGCTACCAAAAAGATGCGCTCCAAGTTGTATTCGTCGGATGCTGCTAACCATTCGTTAGCTTCCTCGGGCGGCAAATCCGGTGTGATCAAGCCAGCGCCACCTGCCTCGGCGAACATTTTTGCAAATTTATCCACCCCATACCAGTACACCGGGTTCCAGTAGATCATCGATAACACTGAGTGCCCGTTTTTGGCTAACTCGCGAACTGCCTCGAATAAATCTTCCAGGTGGGTTCCTTGTTCCAGAGCCAAAGTGGTAGCTTTTTGAATCACCGGACCATCTAGCGATGGATCCGAATAAGGAAACCCAAACTCCAACACGTCGATGCCGTTTTCAAATAGGACTTTAGCTGCTTGCACGGATTTTTCGACCGTTGGATAGCCGAGCGGTAAATAACCAATTAGTGCTCCATCTCCGCGCTCGTGAGCGGCTGCGATTGCGTCAGCTGAAAAAGTCATCATTTCCGCTCCTTCAAATTAGCGCTACTCATCTGATCTGGTTTGCCCTGCACGGAGGGGTCGATTGCATCAAAAGTGGGTGTGCCGAGTTCAAAATATGTAGCAGCTGTTTCCATATCCTTGTCTCCGCGCCCCGACAAAGTCACTACGATGATTGGTTCTGCCCCATCTTTGGCAATCGCGGGCCGATTTTTGGCTTGCAGCGCCACACTGGCTGTCCTCCACTGGATAGCTCCCGCTAAAGCGTGCGAGGACTCAATTGCTGGAATAATGCCTTCTGTGCGGCACAGACGCTGGAAAGCAGCCATGGCTTCTTCGTCTTTGATGGCCAAGTAGTGGGCTCGTCCAGAAGCCGACAAGTGTGCATGTTCTGGGCCAACTGCTGGATAATCCAAACCGGCTGAAATCGAATAAGATGGCTTGATCTGGCCATCTCTTTCCTGTTCGACATAGGTGCGAGCCCCATGCAAGATACCGATTTCTCCAGCATTAATCGAGGCGGCGCTCATCCCGGTTCCCAGCCCCTTGCCAGCGGCTTCACAGCCGATTAGAGCTACTTCGGGTTCGTCTATAAAGGCGGCAAATGAGCCGATGGCATTGGATCCCCCGCCCACGCAAGCAAATACTGCGTTTGGTAGACATCCTTCCATTTCTTGGAGTTGTTTTTTGGTTTCATCAGAAATCACACGCTGTAGGTCGTGCACCATGGTGGGAAATGGGTCAGGTCCAGCTGCAGTGCCAAAAATGTAGTTAGTGGTTTTAGCATTGGTTACCCAGTCCCGGAAAGCCTCGTTGATGGCGTCTTTGAGGGTTTGGGAACCTTGGGTGACGCCAACGACTTCTGCGCCCAACATTTGCATGCGTGCCACGTTCAGGGCTTGGCGTTCCGTGTCTTCTTTGCCCATGTAGATGGTGCAGTCCAATCCCAACAAGGCTGCGGCAGTGGCGGTGGCCACTCCGTGTTGGCCTGCCCCGGTTTCGGCAATCACCCGGGTTTTACCAAGTTCTTTGGTCAACAGGGCTTGACCTAACACGTTGTTGATTTTGTGGGAACCGGTATGATTGAGGTCTTCTCGTTTCAAAAATATGCGTGCCCCTAAGTCTTTGGCAAAGCTTGGCGCTTCGGTCAACAAAGAGGGACGCCCCGCGTATTCGCGCAAAAGTCGGTGGAACTCAGCCATAAAGCCCGGGTCTTGGCGCAAGCGCTGCCAAGTGTTGGCGATCTCTATCACTGTGGACATTAGCGGCTCGGCCACCCACCGGCCGCCAAATTCACCGAAATAGTACGCTTCGTTTTTGTTGATTTTCTCGTTAGTTCCCATCATTCCCCCTCTATACAATTGTTCTTTGTTTGCGCTTAGTCAACCAAGTTGGGTCTAGCCCCACATTCACCATTTCTTTGATTCTTTCCTGCGGTGACTTAGAAGTTACTAAAGCTTCACCGATTAGCACTGCGTCAGCCCCAGCTAGCGCGTAGTTCAACACGTCTTGGGAATTGGATACTCCGGATTCGGCAACTGCTATCGCGTCTTTGGGAATTGCATCGATTACTTGTTCGACTACCTTTTTGTCGACAGTCAAGGTTTTTAGATTCCTGGCGTTGACGCCAATTAGTTTAGCTCCCGCAGCTATAGCTCTGGCGACTTCTGTGCGAGAGTGAGTTTCCACTAGCGGCACCATTCCCAGCGAAGTGGCGCACTCAAGTAAAGAAACTAGTTTTTCTTGTGATAGAGCGGCCACGATCAGCAAAATTGCGTCCGCACCGTAAGCTCTGGCCTCATACACTTGGTAGGGAGTAACGATGAAGTCTTTGCGCAGAATTGGAATATCCACGGCTGCTCGAACCGTTGCTAAATCTTGTAGAGACCCATGAAAGCGTAATTCTTCGGTCAGCACTGAAATCATGGCAGCACCGCCTGCTGCATAGATTTGGGCGAGAGCTGCTGGGTCGGGAATTTCCGATAATCTCCCTTTGGAGGGAGAAGCCCGCTTAATTTCAGCAATCACCGGCAGCGCACTAGCGCCACCTGACAATGCGGCCAGCGCATCCTTAGCGGGGGTAGCTTGGCTGGCTCGGTCTTTGATTTCTTCTAAACTGACCTGGGCTTGGCGCACTTCTAAGCGTTGTTTGACTCCCGCAATTATGTCATCTAGGACGCTCATCTAGTTTTCCTCCCTAAACCAACATACGCATCCAAGATCCACCAGCGCACACAGGTTTATTTCCGGTTTCCTAGGCGATTTTACCACCTGCATCAAAGCAAGAATGTGCTCCAGTATGGCAAGCCGGACCCACTTGTTCGACCTGCAACAATAAGGCATCTCCGTCGCAATCAATTTCTATTGATTTCAGATATTGAAAGTGTCCCGAAGTGTCGCCTTTGCGCCAAAACTCTTGGCGGCTACGCGACCAATAGGTGACTCGTCCTTCTTTGAGGGTACGATCTAGTGCTTCGTCGTTCATGTAACCGACCATCAAAACTCGACCCGTTGTTGCTTCTTGGGCAACTGCACAAAAAAGACCATTTTGATCGCGTTTTAGTCGAGCAGCCAATTGGGCATCTAAAGCCATTTCGTCACCATTTCTGTTACTATTTTTGCCATTATTTCACCTGAACTTTACCAAAACGAGGGTGCAGCAAATCCAAATTCTACCAGCTTGACTCATTGCTCTTGCCTGGCACTTCTAGATAGCTGCACCCTCGGTTTGTCCACGATCACTCTATGTTTTTGGCGCTCCTATTTTGGGGCTCTTAGTGGTTCAACTGGGAAACTCACCTCCAATCTGCACAAATTCCTCATTTTACGAATAGTTTGCGAATTATTTTTGGCGACGCAAAGTAACTACCGTGTCGCATCCTTTGGCAACATCTGGGCTATGCGTAACGATAATGACGGCTTTGTTTTTTTGGTGCGCTAAATCTTGAAAAATCTGCATAATGTCAGCTTGAGTCTCCAAATCCAAGTTACCGGTCGGCTCGTCGGCAATTACAATGTCTGGCTGATAGCTAAGAGCTCTGGCAATTGCCACTCTTTGTTGTTCTCCACCAGACAAATGTAGAATCCGCTCTTTGGCGTATTCAGTGGGCAAACGCACTTGGGCGAGTAACTCAGCTACCAGTTCTCGTTTAGGACGGGAAAATTTTTTGCCGCTGGCATCCATCGACAAAATAATGTTTTCTTCCACGGTCAAAGCGGGCAGCAAGTTAAAGCTTTGGAAAATTACCCCAATGTCTCGGCTGCGATACCGGTAGCGATCGGTTTTGGCCAAGTCCTGTCCTTGGTAGACTACTTTTCCTTCTGTCGGCAAGGTCAGTCCCGATAAAAGGGATAGTACTGTTGTTTTCCCGGCTCCCGATGGGCCAACAATACCGGTGACTTGTCCTGGGAAAAAGCTTTGGCTGAAGTTGCGAACTACTCGTTTGCCGCCCTTAGTGTAGGAGTAGGAAACGTTTTCTAAACTCAGCAAAGGCACGGGCGAAGAAGTATTTTCTTCGGGTTGCTCAGGTTGTATTTGTTGTCCAAGTTGCCTCGATTGTCCCAGTTGAGCTGGTGACCCGAACTGTGTTGCTTGGTTTTCCGGCTGAGAAAGTGTAACTGGCAGATCTGCCGCTAGTGATGTACCCGCTTGAGATGGCGGTATTTGAATTTGAGCCAGTTGGGTTGGAATGGCTTGATTTTGCGTATTCATGTTTTCCTTCACCGATCGGTTAGAGCTAAAATTGCCCTAACATCAAATAGTTTCTACTTAGTCTCTAGTCTTCGTGTAGCCAAATATTTGCGAGCAAATATCAACAAAGCCTATGAACGATCCGCCAGAATTTGCAGCGGCTCGTAGCGAATAATTGAAACCATTCCCGCCAGAGCGGACACAATGGTGAGAACTAGGCCAATCAAAACCATTTGTCCAACCACCGATAGGTTTACTGTCGCATCGATTGTGTCCAAGTACTGGCTAAATCCACCGGGAACATCCTCAGCCGCATTTGTGTCTCCGCTTTGAGCAGCTGCACTATCTGTCGCCTCTTCACTAGTGTCTTCACTGTCAGCAGCAGAGTCGCTACTCGTGGAACCATCGCTAACCTTACCGATTTGATCCCTTGGAGAGCCTGCTCCACCATCTGCCATACTGTCTGGGCTGCCTGGCAAATCTGCTTCTCGACCAAATTGGGACAAAGTGCTTTCTTCTTCCGAGGACGCTGCCGAGACTTGTTCTGCCAGCAAATAGTCAGCCACTGGGACAGCACTAACAGAGCCTGCAGTTACACCAATCAAAATTCCCACCATGGTGACAATCAGCAATTCGACTACAAATTGGCCAGCAACCTTGCTCTTTCGTACTCCAATTGCCAATAACACGCCAATTTCGTATTTGCGTTCACGAATGTTGAACAAATTGATAACGATCAAGACGATAGCTCCTACCCCTAGTACAATGCACAAGAGTGTGAGCGCAAAATTAGCCACGTTGTTTAGGGGTACCAGAGAGGACTCGTATTGTTCTACATCGGTTGAAGACACCGCGTAGTTATCGTCCAATCCAGCAGCAGCTACTTCTTCGACGAAAGCGTAGTAATCATTAGCATTACTCAAAACATAGGTAAAGGTCAGCTGGGTTTGGGTTCCCAAAGAGGCAGAATCCGAATCAGAGCTGGCCGAGCTTTGTGAATCTAGCCCTATACTCTCCAAAGTGACAGTCGAAGTGTAGATGGCGTTATCCGAATCCATACTCGTTCCACCCATCGGACCAGAACTGACAGTATTTTCAACACTAGTGGTCCGATAAATTCCCACAATTGTTAGCTCATAGGTCACAGATTCGTTGTCAACATTTTCTACCGTAATCGTATCCCCAATGGATAAGCCGTTGAAATCAGCCAAGTTCCGCGAAATAATCACTTGACCAATGGCATCTTCAGAGTAAGTAAAAACCTCACCCTCATCCATTGTAAACGCGTTAGCTTCATTAGCTACAGCCGTATCCGAGGAAAAACCAGTAAGCGAAAAATCGCCAGAACTAGCAGCTCCTTGGCCCATCTCTCCGCCACCGAATCCGCCCATTTCGCTCTCTGTACTGTTTTCACTAGTGTCTTCAGAGCTAGTGGAAGTATCAGTAGAGCTAGCGGAGGTGGTGGATTCTACCGGCTCGAAATCATCCGTCCCATTTACTGTTGTTTGCTCCGTGTAGTAGGTGTTCACGGGCACTGAAGTGATTTCTGCGTAGTACTCGTAGTCCTCTAAAGTCAAAGCCTCAATGTCTAAGGCATCGCGCATGTCGCTGCGGCTAAGAGCCTCGCCTGCATCTTGTTCTGTAGCAGAGTCACCAACATCCCTCGTTTCTGCACCTGCATCCTGTGAATCAGTGTCCCCGCCCGCGTTGCTCAACGCGTTTTCGCGGTCAACCCCAATCGTGGCAGTCACAGTGGTGTTAGCTAGCCCCTCTTCGCGAGCACTGTTAGCAGCACTGCGAATCGCTAAACTAACGGTTGCAGCCATTGCAATAATCACCACGATGATGGTGATCAAAACGTTGCGCCCTTTGTTTCTTAGCAATGACCTGCAGGCGTTTTTGACGACAAACATGCTTTCTCTCTCCTGTAGTTGATAGCTTGTCGTCTTTTAGTGTGCGCTTCCTCTTTGAAGAAAAATTGCCTGAGCTCTAGCACGAACCTGAAAAATTATTACCAATTCTTTATGAATTGTAGTTGCATTTCCTGAGAAACATGAAATTTCGCCGATGGGGTGTGCGGTCGGTTACAATCTCACTGAGTAGTCTGCTTGGGCGAGCGCCTTCTTGACCTGCCCCACTGTCAAAGTAGCAAAGTGGAATACGGATGCCGCTAAAACCGCATCCACCCCGATTTTGGCTACATCCACAAAATCTTGCGCTTTTCCAGCTCCACCAGAAGCAATTAGCGGCACTTCGACCAATTCGCGCACCGCCGCTGTCATCTCTAAATCGAACCCTTCCTTCACGCCGTCCGCATCCATAGAATTCAACAAAATCTCGCCCACGCCGCGCTCGACTCCCTCCTTAACCCACTGCAAAGCATCCCGGCCAGTGCCGCGCTTACCCCCATGGGTAGTAACCTCAAAGAAGGTATTCCCCCACTGGTCTTTAGCCCGCCTAGCGTCTACCGACAGCACTAACACTTGGTTACCAAATACGCCCGAAATTTCATCCAATAGCTCCGGACGCGCCAAGGCTGAGGTATTAACTGATACTTTGTCGGCCCCACTTGCCAATAAAGTCGCTACGTCGTCAACCGAGCGAATTCCTCCCCCTACCGTCAAAGGTACAAATACCTGTTCAGCGGTAGCTCGCACAGTTTCGCGCATAGTGGCTCGACCTTCAGTTGAAGCAGATACATCCAAAAACGTGACCTCATCTGCGCCTTCTGCGAAATAGCGAGCCGCCAAAGTAGCTGGATCGCCTGCGTCATTTAAATTTTGAAAACGCACTCCTTTGACCACTCGTCCAGCATCTACATCTAGGCAAGGAATCACTCGAATTGCAGAACTCACTAAATCTCCTCTACTCCACTTCGATAGCGCGCAATCAAATCGTCCACTCGTGGATCACTTATTGCGAATGGATCTTGGAGGGCAATGCCTATCCCGTGTTCACCCTCCACCCGCAAATGCACCCAATCCACCCCTAAATCGTGGCGAGTCTGCCTAGCCACCTGGATTACACGCCCCCGCAAACTGGCTCGCGTGGTAGCGGGCGGCACTTCCTTTGCTCGCTGCACCTGCTCTAGGGTAGTCAACCGCCGCATTAATCCACTAGACTCCATTTTTTCGCGCAAACCCGCCTCAGTAATATCGTGGAAAGACAACAACAAGCGCGCCAACCTCGGATCAGCTAAACTAACTTTTGCCCGCTGCACGTAGCCATCAACGAGCTTTTTTTTGATAGCAAAATCAATTTCGGTTTCAATCAATGACCAATTTTGCGTAGCTACAGCGTGAATGGCTCTCTGCCACAAATCTAGAATATATTGATGTAACTCAGATAGTTCCACCCCCGCCACTGAGTGTTTGACTCGCTCTAAAATTTCTTGCTGGATATCCACCGCCCGCATCTTTCGGCCATCTTTTAGTTCCAGCAATCTTTGCCCAGACAAATCGCGGTTGATAGCACGAATTTCTTCCAACGGAGCTGCCAGCGCCAAATCTGTCAAACGAGTACCCGTCTCTACCGCATGCAACAATAAATCGCTTGAGCCCACCTTGAGCGCAGTGGTTGGCTCAGCCATATTTGAGTCTCCCACAATCACGTGCATGCGCCGATAAGCACTGGCATCGGCCAATGGTTCGTCACGCGTGTTGATAATTGGTCGTGTCTGCGTGGAGGCTGACGACAAGGCGTCATACATTTCGTCAGCTCGCCACGAAAACACGTATTCGGGCACGCCATCAATTCCTGGCTTGATTGCGCCTGCACCGCAAATAACTTGTCGAGTCACAAAAAAGGACACAAGCGAGTCCGCGACTTCGCGAAAATCACGACGCCTATGCAGTAAATAATTTTCGTGACAGCCAAAAGAGTTGCCATCTGAATCAGCGTTATTGCGAAATAAGTGTAGTCTGCCTGGGACTCCGGTTTGCTGTAAATTTTCCGTTGCCTCAGCAGCCATGTCTTGGAGCAATTCGCCCCCAGCTCGATCTTGAGCCAACAAATCCCACAAGGAGTCAGCCTCAGCGGTGGCATACTCTGGGTGCGCTCCCACATCCAAATACAGTCTGCCCCCATTTGGCAAAAATACATTAGTTGACCGGCCTTTTTCAGCCAATTTGCGAAACAGTTCCCGGGCCGCTGATTCTGCATCTAAAGGAGCTGGCCCGCCTTTTGTGTGGGCACAAGTGATGCCGTACTCGGTTTCTAGCCCGAAAATTCGCCGCTGCACTTACTGCCCACCCTTTTGCACAAATCCTTGCACAAATGCTTCCGCATTTTCTTCCAGTACTGAATCGATTTGTTCCAATAGTGAATCCAAAGCATTTACCTGCACTTGTCCACCAGAGCCAACCTCCTGATCATCATCGTCAGCATCTGGAGTGCCCGAACCACCTTGAATTTGAATTCTTTCCACCAAAACGCACTCACCCTCTCATTCTTTTAGCTTAGAGGTGCCAGCTAAGCTCTAGCGCGTCTATTCTACCTGCAACGGATCAGCCAGTGGCACGCGCTTATACGTATCTGGTTTATCGCCGACAAACACTAGTGAAGTCCACGAAGCCTTCACCAAGTCCGCTCTCTTGGCTACGGCTTGACCACGGATTTTTGCCCGCGTATCAGCAGGAGGCATATCCACTGCCTGCTCAATTTGTCGGTCACTGACCAAACGTTTGACCAATCCGCTGGCTTCCAGAGCGCGCGGCAAATTCTTGTCCCCCCGTAGATCTCCCCACTGTAAGTCAATGGCCTGCAAACGCGGATCTAACCACTCGCAGCCTAAACGCTCTTTTTGTCGTTTTAACAATTGATATTTGCCCACCCACTCGACTTCGGTGGCCACGGAAAACAAATCCTGGCGCATCCGCTCCAACACGGAGCACCAGGTTTGCAACACTAATTGCTGTACTTCATCTGGTTTTTTACCGCTTTTTTCAAACGTGGTGTGTACGAACTCGAAAAATCTCTCCTGCAAATCTAGGCCACTTACCTGGAGTCCATCGCGCATGCGCACCAGTGGACGCATATCTAAAGATCGAGAAATTTGTCGAGTTGCCTCCACTGGATCGAATAAGTCAATTCCGGGCAGGGAGTCATCGATTCCTAAACGCTGGCATTCTTCAATCGCCCACAACACCAGTTGGGTTGTACCGGTTTTTAGCAGAATTGACACGTCGAATTGGTTGGCATCTCCGTTGATGACGTGAATGCGCCGCCACTGGTGTTGGTTAGCGTGTGGCTCGTCGCGCATGTTGAATACTGGCCGATTAAATGTAGTTTCCAGTCCGATGTCGTTTTCTACGTAGTCTGCACGCTGAGAAATTTGGAAGCCATCATGTTCTGATTTTTGGCCCAAACCGACTCTTCCTGCCCCACAAATCAGTGGACGAGAGGCCAAAAATGGCAGCATGTAGCGAATCAAGTTTTCCAGATAGGTTAACCTAGATACTTGATAATTCTCGTGAGTCCCATAGGCTGCTCCTTTGCCGTCGACGTTGTTTTTGACCAGCACGTATTCGCGCTCGCCCAGCTCTTTTCGCCGGTTCATGATTCTCTTGGCTAAAGCTTCCCCGGCTCGATCCCAAATCAGGGCATCTAGCGCGTTGCTAACTTCTGGAGAGGAATACTCGGGATGTGCGTGATCCACGTACAGGCGGCCTCCATTGGCTAGAACAATCGCAGTTGGAGCATAGGTGCGTTGTTCTTCTTGGCTACGAGAGATTTCCTCCCATCCACCTGGAGGTGCCAAATGATACGGATCGTCAGTGAGCTGCGAAGGGTCGGCATAGGCTCTATCTAAGCGGTGACCCCGCAGGTCGTTTAGTGGATCCTCACCGCGATAATCCCAGCCCACTGGCTGAGCATTCTGGCGATAACAATTCGCATAGGTGCGCACAATCTCAGTGGACATGGCGATAGCGTTCGCATACACATCCCCTGGCGCGTAAACGCCATATTCGGTTTCTAACCCAATTACTCGCATTTAGACCACCTAGTTTTGTTGGACGGGGACAACCCGCAACACTTCAACGCCACGCAAACCCGTTACGCGCGCCCACTCATCTGGTGCAGTGGTTGCCGCCAATTCCAAAGATTCTCGCATTTCTTCTTCCACCCCAGAAAGAACATGGTGAATTGCAAGCCCAGTTCCCTGGCCAAGGAGGCTATCTTTGATGGCGCGTTTTTTGGCACGCTCAACCGTTCCCGAAATCATAGCTCCCGACACCAAGTCAGCTAAATAGATACGTTGCGTAGTGCCATCAGCTAACTGTAAATCAAATAGTGCCGTCGAATCATCTTGCGCGTAGAGCAACTCTAAGGCTGCCTCAGTCATTTTCTCAACCGCCTGGGCAACGGAGCCAACACTATCCACCAGCTCTTTAGAAATTGGCAGATCTGTAGTTAGATACTTGCCGAAAATATCGCGCGCTTGAGCACGCCCTGGACGATTTACCCGAACCCGCACATCCAAACGTCCCGGACGCAAAACTGCCGGATCGATCATGTCAGCCCGATTGGAAGCCCCGATAATAATCACGTTTTCCAGTGACTCTAATCCATCCATTTCTGCCAATAGCTGCGGCACAATCATTGTTTCCACATCTGAAGACACGCCAGTGCCTCGAGTGCGAAACAGAGCTTCCATCTCGTCGAAGAACACCACTACTGGCACATCCGCTGAAGCTAGTGCGCGAGCTCTGGCAAAAATGGCGCGAATTTGTCTTTCGGTTTCGCCCACGAACTTATTCAACAGTTCTGGGCCCTTGATTGAAATGAAATAAGTTTTTTTGCCCTTTTGTCCCGCTGACAAAGACGTGGCCACAGCTTTAGCAATAAGGGTTTTTCCACAACCTGGTGGGCCGTATAACAAAATTCCTTTCGGGGCTCTCAGCCCGTATGCACGATACATTTCTGGGTGTTTAAACGGTAATTCCACCGCGTCTTGAACCAGTTCAATTTGCTCAGCCAAACCGCCGATATCTTCGTAGGACACATCTGGAACTTCTGGGGTAAGCAATTGTTCTACATCTCGGCGGATAATGCGCTCAACTGCGAACCCGGAGCGCAAATCACAAAGCACGGACTCGCCCGGTTTCAAATTGCCGTGTCTAAGTGGCCCAGCTAGAGTCAACACCTGGTCTTGACCGGCACCTATTCCCACTAAGACACGGTCTTCGCCCACAATTTCTAGCACGGAAGCCAAAGTTCCTTCCCGAGGGAAAACATCTGGCTCAACTGCCACTAGTTCGGAGCTGACTCGAACTCTTTGCCCTGGACTCAACTCGTGGAGACGAAATCCTGGGGCAATCCCTAAATGCATGGTGCGGTTGCCAACTTGGGCTAGAATTTCGCCGCGCTGCTCATTTCCCGAAATGAAAGTAGCCACCTGAGAGGGCGGTCGATGAATCTGCGTCAACTGAGTTTGCAACCCATCGATTTGGTCTCGCGCAGTCTTGAGAGCTCTGCCTAGCCGCAGGTTTTTTTCCTCCAGTGACGCCACTTTTAGGCGCAACTCACTGATTATCTCTGTGGGATCATTCACTTTTGTTCCTCAAGTGTTAGATTCGTTCCTCAAGTTTTAGACTCAGCCACTCCAAAGTGGCCAGTTACTCACAGGTATAGATTACTTTTCTGGAGGAGCTAACCAGGCTCTAGCGCGACCTAGAATTTCTCGTCTAACTTTGCGTGTTTTTCTCTCAGTCTGGGTCCGAAGCCCAAGCGATATCTCGCTCCACTCACTGGTATGCGCCCATTTTCCAGGTTTGCCTGCCGCTGCCTTGGCAGGCCTGCGCGCCAAACTATGGGATCGGACTCCTTGAGCGAGACGGCGAGTAGTCAACAAGAATCCCGTATGAGCCACCATTTTGTGATCTGGGCGAACCGCCAAACCCTGCGTGTGCCAACTGCGCAACATGGTTTCAAAACTGTGTGGCTCTGTAAATAACTGGGTTTCGCGAATTTGGTCGGCCAAGCG
The DNA here is from genome assembly GCA_965120455.1 of uncultured Actinomycetaceae bacterium. Lineage (GTDB taxonomy): Bacteria > Actinomycetota > Actinomycetes > Actinomycetales > Actinomycetaceae > Scrofimicrobium. Next base: position 59,243 of record CBCPNB010000012.1, read on the forward strand.
CGACAATTGGGAAACAGTAGCCACGTAACACACTAAAACTCCGCCCGGAAGCAGCTTGTTAGCTGACAAATCAAGGTACTCCCACGGATCAAGCAGATCCAAAATAATCCGGTCAAACCAATGGTGGGGAAAAGTTTGGCCCACTTCACTCAGTTCACCAACTCGTACATCCCAAGCCGGGTGCCTTCCCCCAAACCACAAATCCACGTTAGCTGCCGCAATATCGGCAAACTCCAAGCGCCGCTCCACCGACACCAAATGCCCATCGGAACCAATTGCGTTGAGCAAGCTCAAACTCAAACCACCTGAGCCGACCCCCGCTTCTAGTACGCGGGCTCCAGGGAAAATATCTCCATACTGGACAATCAGTCCAGCATCTTTGGGATAAATTATGGCTGCTCCCCGAGGCATTGACATCGCATAATCGTGCAATAAGGGGCGGATCACTTGAAAGGTGCGACCAGTTTCCGTTTCTACTACTTGTCCATCTGGTTGGCCCAGCACTTGGTCGTGATAGAGCACGCCGCGACTTGATTCAAATCTTCCGCCCCGCACCAAAGTGATCGTGTAGAGCCTGCCTTTAGGATCGGCTACTTGAACGCGCTCTCCCTCCTGGAGAGGACCACGGCGAGCTAGTTGGCCCAAGCTACTTGGTAGCGGCGTTTTTGAAGAAAAAGTCATTGCTTCAGTCTGTCACCTTTATTGGCAAATATTCAATAATTATTCGCCTCTCCCCAGCCATTTATTCTCGATTTCTCCTCTTATCTGGTTCTGGTGTCTGCTCTGCCTGCTATCTGTATCTGCTGTTTGGAGCTAGTTTCTTCAAGGACGCTTGATGCAACACTTGTCGAATTGGTTCAGGCAAAGTCGGCGTGCCTGAAGCAATCAACTGCTCCAATTGTCTAGCAGTTCTGGGCCCAAACACTGTAGTTGTCAAGCCCACTAAATCCCTAGCCCAAGCCAATGCCACTTGGGCAGGAGAACACTCTAGTCCTTTAGCAGCCTCCATCACCGCGTCCACCACATCTTGATGGTTTCTCGTAAACATCGTTTCGATCGTATACCCCAAATGGGTACTCGCCGCCCTAGAGTCAGCTGGAAGCGTGTTAGTGTATTTGCCAGTGAGCACGCCTCTGGCTAACGGCGCCCAGCCAATAAATCCCATCCCTAGCTCGTGAGCTCGCTGCAAGTGGGTTAGCCCCGGTTCGGGCATCAACAGCGACAACGGTTCAGAAAGCACATCGATGTTCAGCCCACAAATACTCCCACCCGCTCCAAAAAGAGCACCCGCCCCGCCAGCGGTAACTATCCCATTGGCACCTGTGCCCTGGCCAATTGCGCCCAAAAACAAAGCTGTATCCCACTCGCCAAAACCAGATAGTCCCACGTGGCGGGCTTTACCAGTTCGATAGGCTATCTCTAGGGCGGACAGAACTTGTCCGATCCCCACTTGGCGTTTAGGGCCTTGAACAATCCAAATGTCCACGTGATCTGTGCGCAGAGCTTCTAGCGCATAGTTTAGAGAATCCAACAAGCGTACCCGCCCCGGACCGGCATCCCCAAATTCAGCACCAATAGTGGCGCCAGAGCGCAAACACAACACCAGATCAGCTCGGTTGACTCCGGCTTCCAGCAAAGCACCTAAAACCCCGGTGGCTTGCCCAACTTTTGATTCGGCGGCTAAATCGATAAAATTACCGCCAGCTTCCATGTACATTTGCAATAGAACTGCAGCCTCGTGGGCATCAGTGTCTTGACCCCACGTCAATGTTCCCAGCCCCAGATCGGATACAACCAGGCCGGTAGCTCCTAGCAGTCGATATTCCATGCTCTCCAGACTAGTCCGATTTTGAGGCAGATATCCTACTCCCTCGCCCAGATCAATTAACCTAGCATTATGGATTGGCTAGATGCTTTGATTTTGGGCCTGGTGCAGGGATTGACCGAATTTTTACCAATTTCCTCGTCGGGACACTTACGTTTTGTGGGAGATTTGATTGGAAATTCTGACCCTGGTGCTGCTTTCACTGCCATTACCCAAATTGGCACCGAATTAGCGGTGTTGATTTATTTTTGGAAAGACATCATTCGCATCGTCAAGCGCTGGTGGTTTTCCCTGCCGATTATTCCCGCCAGTAAACGCCTCAGCTCTAAAGATCCCGACGCCCGCCTGGGGTGGATGATTATTTTAGGTTCTATTCCAATCGGTATTTTAGGTCTGCTATTTCAAGATTGGATTGACACCACTTTGCGGAACCTGTGGATCACGGTGGCCATGCTCATCTTTTTTGGAATTTTATTGGGAGTAGTAGACAAAGCTGCAGCCTCAAGTAAGTCTCTTCGGGAAATGACCTGGGGAGATGCCATCGGTTTCGGTCTAGCTCAAGCCATGGCTTTAATCCCCGGTGTCTCCAGGTCAGGAGGCACAATTACTGCTGGGCGAGCCCTGGGCTTTACGCGAGAGGCAGCTGCCAGGTACTCATTTTTATTAGCTATGCCAGCCGTATTTGCTTCCGGACTTTACAAAGTTTTCCAAGTATTTTCCGGTGGAGACACGATTTATGTAGGGCCAACGATTTTGGCTACTGTAGTGGCCTTTGCAGTTGGATTCCTAGTCATCATGTGGTTCTTGAAGTTAATCTCCAACCACTCCTTCATGCCCTTTGTGTGGTATCGCATCTGCTTGGGAATATTCATCGCCATCTGCTTACTTTGCGGCTGGGTATCCCCTACCTCCGGCTCGTTCTAGAATTCCTAAATCACGATTCCTAAACGGCAACATTTCAGTCTGCAGCTGGAGTAAAGTTGCTCGAACCATCACCCGTGCCCTCCGTGCTTTTGAGTGCGAATTCTACAGCATCTAGCTCCTCAAAGTCGAGCTCGTCGCCAAAATCATCTGCCTTGGCCAACAAATCCTCTTCGTCCAAGATTTCTAGGGGCAGCTCAACGTCGTATTCAGTGAAAAGCATGTCATCGTAGGTGAAAAACGCGTCACGCAACTCATCCTCTGCTGCCTCCAGGTCGCGAGGATGTGGCGCCTCCTTGGATTCCACTAAATTCAAGTGATCTTCCAAAGCTTGAATTAGTTGGTTTAAAGCATCGCGCGAATTCACAGCCATAGCAAGATTTTAGCGGCAAAAAGCTCTAAACAAAAGGTAAAAGCGCTTATTTTCTAGCGCTTCACTAAAGCAGCGCACAGCCTTTATACCGCCTATTATGGCAGGTTGAGTTGGGAGCGAATCATCGACACCATCAAGTCATTCCCTTTGATGTCAACAGTTTGCGCTGCCCCTTCCACTTTAAGTCGTCCGTTATTGTCGAGCAACTGGGTGGCACCATGTTTTGGCCCCAAAGGCAATACCACCCAATTCACTGAAGGCCGATAGCGGTGAGCGGGCTGCTGTCCATCAATTTGGTCAGCAATATTCGATACCACTACTCGCGCATGACTGCGAGCCGCATCTGCCCGTTTGGATTCTGCCACATCGGTGACATCCCCGATTGCATACACATTGTCATAGCCCACTAATTGCAAAGTTGACTGTACTTTGATAGCACCGTTCTCGCTGAGACAATCGCGATAGGTTGACGAAGTCAAAAATCCAGTCACCGGTCTAGCCCCGTAGCATTGGAACCACATATCTGCTGAAATTATGCGCCCAGCTCTAGTTTTTACCGTAAAATGTCCCAACACTGCAGGGGGATCAAGAGGAAAAGACTCTAAAGAATCATTCGTAATAAACTCAATCCCCATGTTTTTTGCTTGCTCTAAAATCAAATTGCGAAATTCTGGAATATAGTATTTTTGGGGTAGGATTTCGCTTTCTCTTTCCAATACTATGACTTCTAACTTAGGTAGAGCGCTCTTTAGTTCTCCTGCCATTTCCAGTCCCACTAATCCACCACCTACAATCAGGACTTTCCGGGCCACATGCAAACCGTGGTGTAACTGAGCCAACCTGTGTCTAGTCACTTCAGTAACTGCGTCTAAATGTTTTGCCGGAAATGGATACATCGACCCGGTAGCAATCACAATATAGTCGGCAGTTATTGGCTCTTGGCCAAACAAATAGATGGTGTTTCCTTCCAGTTTTGCTACAGTGCCTCGATGGATTCGGCCCCGCTGTAACAGACTTTGGTAAGACATAAAAATTGCATCCTCCCAAATTTCATCTACAGCTGCCCGCAAAACCGCAGAATGGTGGACGAATTTATCTCTTTGTTCAATCAAGGTCACCTCGGCAACCGCATCCAAAGATTTTGCGACCGTAATCCCGCCGTATCCACCGCCCAACACAGCTACTGTAGCCACTTTGTCCTCACTATCTCTTCCCTTGCTCTCACCATCTCTATCCTCTATCTATGAATTATTCCTTTCGTTAAAAATTTCTCTATTTATGGCGTTTTATTAAGTGCACGACCTATTTGGAACACCAAGAACACTCCTATTCCTCAAGTGAAACTAGCGGTAACTTGCGCCTGTAGATGAGCGCATTAGCTGCAGGTAAGGTCCCGCACAAAGCCACAAATGAATCCAACGGATTACGAGAATTACCGCGACGTAAAATCTCTTGTCTAAATAAGTCTCCTGCTTGCCGATTTAGACCGCCATCACCATTTTTTTCCTGACTGCGAAACCATTCTTCTAATTCACCCACCATGGCTTCAGACCAAAAATAAGAATAATAGCTGGCAGCATAACTATCGGTAAATGAATGCGCAAAATAGCAAGTGCGATAGCGCGGAGGCACCAAATCGTCTTTGAGAGCAAAGTTTTCTAACAAGGACTCTTCGAAACTAGACACCTCCTCTACTTCGGTTGGCACTTCCAGAGGCGTAAGTGCGTGCCAGCCTAAATCAATCAAGACAGCTTGAACTTGCTCCAGAGTTGGGAAGGCTTGACCAAAATATTTCGATCGCACTAACGCTTGAATTTGCTCTGCTGGCAATATTTCTCCAGTTTTCCAGTGGCGAGCAAAATTGCGAATTACTTCCGGGTGATAAGCCCACATTTCGTTCAATTGACTGGGAACTTCCACAAAATCGGTGGCCGTGCTGGTTCCCGCAGTTTGAGCGTATCGCGTTTTACTCAACAAGGCGTGCAAAGCGTGACCAAATTCGTGAAAACAGGTTTCCACATTGTCCCAAGTCAGCAACGCTGGCTGCCCGGGTTCAGGCTGAGAAAAGTTAGCATCATTGGTGACAATTGGCAACCGATTTTTCCGCCCTGAAGCTTCATTCAAGGTGGTCATCCACGCTCCGCCTGCTTTGCCGTCGTGTTTGAACCAGTCGCCGCAAAATAAACCCAACGCATGATCAGTAGCTGTGAAAACTTCCCAAATGCGCACGGTTGGCGTCCACCCCTGCAAATCCGTGCGTTCTTTGAAAGTCAATCCGTAAAGGCGATTCGCTGCGTAAAACACTCCTTCGGTGATGACCTGGTTCAACTCTAGGTATGGCCGCAATATCTCGGTGGAAACTCCCAGTTTTTGGTGTTTTTGGATCGCTTCATAATAGGGCCAGTGAGCAGCCTGTAGCGAGATTCCATCTTGTTGAGCTTGATCCTGTAAATGTTTGGCTTCAGCTGTGATTCCCGTTTTGGCGGCTCGTCCCACGCATTTCACTAGGTTCAACGCTTCTTGCAGGCTAGGCACTGTTTGATTAGCCATCGATAAGGCAGCATAGTTTTCAAACCCCAACAATTGAGCGCGTTTGGCTCGCTCTAACACCAAGTCCAGGATCAGTGCCCGCGTGTCCGTTTCACTGTCTTGTCCAAATCCACGCGCCAAAGAATTGTCCAATACTCTTTGGCGGATTTTAGGTGAACGTAGACTCGCCTGTGCATCTTGTGTCGTATAGTTCTGTACTTCCAAAAACCAGATTGCCTCTGGTGGTAACAAACCAGCTTTCTTGCGCTCCAGGGCGTTGGCCTTGGCGGATTCAATTTCGGACGCGGTTAGTCCCTCTAGCTCTGTTAAATTACTTCCACTGACACCTAGTTTGGATAGTTGCTTGGAAATTCGCGCACTAATTTGGCTCTCCAGTTTGGCGATTCTTTGACTGTTGAGCCGCAATTGTGTTTTCTTGCCTTCTGGTAGTTGTACGCCATTTTGTTCGAACTCGCAGATGATCGAGGTCAGCAGCCACTGGGTTTCCTCATCTAAGTCAGCTTGAGCTCGTAAATCCACATAGCGCTGATAAATGGCCAAATTCTGGTAGAACAAATCGTAGTGCTCAGCCAACTTGGGAGAGAGCACCTCTAGGACTGCTTCCCATTTTTCGCCGCCGATGGAACTGGATAATTCGTACACCACTGGCAGGATACGCCCGAGCAATTCGCCTGCGTCTTCAACGGCTTCAATTGTGTTTGCCACTGTGGGTGGCTCCGGGTTTTTGGCAATTTGTTGCCACGCATTTTCTTCTTCGCGGATTGCGTATTCGACTGCAGGAATTGCTGCCGGTGCGGCCAGATTAGCAAAATCTGGTAACCCGTAGGGCAAGGTAGATGGAACAAGGAAAGGATTGTCGATTATTTGCTCCATACCTGTCCTCTCCTGCCTTACCTGCACGCCACTTAGTTCCTTGCACGCAAATGCATAGTTGACCGCGAAGTCCAAACGAGCCAAAGTTGTTTCTTGGAAAACTCCTGCGAATAAAATATTGCAAATATTTGGTTTTAACCAGAACCTAAAGACCTAGAAGAACGCTCTTGTCTGCAGGTAAGGCGATAGTATTTGGCTCTACTGTGAGCATTTTCCCAAACTGCTAGTTCCGCTGGTTACTGTCTGTCGCTTTCGAGCTCATCGTGTTGGCGTTGTTCAAGAACAGCGGCAATGTTGGGCGGAGAAAAATTTGGACCTTTGAGGATTTTCCCGTCTTCGCGGCGTTTCACTGATCCGTCTGGCATCAACTTGGACAGGTTCGAGTGGTGTATTTCCGCCAGAACTGCATCCAGGTCGATGCCTGATTCTAGGGCCATGCCATAAATCACATACACTAGGTCGCCTAGTGCATCTGCTGTTTCCACAAGGTTTCGCTCTTGGTGGTCTGGGAGTTGGGACAAGAATTCTCTGATGCTTTGTTCGGCCACGCCACCGTAGACGGCTTGGAATAATTCGGCTACTTCTTCTGCGATCAGGCTCAGGCGCATGCCTAATCGCTCGTAGTTCAGTGTGGTGCTTTGCTTGTCGCGCAAACGATCTGGCATGTCGTAGGTAGTGTGAAATTCTTGCACTAATGCTTGCGGCCTGGAGCCATCGATCTGTGTTGCTTTGCTTTTTTTACTGGTTTGAGATGTTCTTTCATTGTCGTTGCTGGTTGCAACGTTGTTGGTGCGATTATTTGTGGCTTTGTGGTTAGAGTGATTTGCTGTTTCTTCATTTGGATTAGGGTCAATTATTTGTCTGTTCATTTGTGGGGCCCTCGCGCTTTGTGTTTCCTGTGTCCTGTGAGTTAAGGAGTTAGCTTGCAGCTGGCTCCGTCTTAGGGGCAGCCACGAGACAACCCTGTGATTATAAGCCGTGTTGAGGTGTCTTTCGCCGATTTTTGTCTCACTGAAGCTAGATTCGAGCGAAATATTTCCCAAACTCACTTGAACCTAGCGGTAACTTAGCTGTGACTCATCAGACATAGTCTTGGTTTATTTGGGAGAATACAGTTATTTACCTGTTTGGATGCTTCTCGTGCACTCGATTTCGCTTTATCTGGTGGTCACGATTGGAAAAACATTAGAGAAACGTGCTAGCGTGGTTGCGCTCTGTAAAGTTGCTATCTGCGCGGGTGGCGGAATAGGCAGACGCGCTAGCTTGAGGTGCTAGTCCTCGTTTTTTGAGGGTGGGGGTTCAAGTCCCCCTCCGCGCACCGGAAGGTTGTGTTCAACGAAGTTATAGATAAGGGGTTTTTTACACCAGCAAACTTAGAACCGGGAGCATTGATTTTTCGCTTCCCTTCTGAGTGGACGTTGACGTTAGGTTTTGCGGCGTCCGTGGACTTCTTTGAAAACCTCGACGATGCTGTTTATGTTTTCGTCCGATAGTTCATCGAGAATGGACTGCCTGACCACGTTTCGGTGTATTTCGGTAGCTTCTTGCGTTACTTCTATCCCTTTGTCCGTCAATTTGACATGGGTGTAGCGGGCGTCCTGCTTAGAAGAATACTTTTCCACCAATTCTTCTTTCACTAACCGATTAATTTGATAGCTCAACCTCGAAGGCGAAATCGCCAGGGCCTCCCCTAAATCGCGTAAACGCAGCTGGTATTTAGAGCTCTCATACAGCATGAGCATCAAGTTGTAGTCCGATGGCGACAAGTTAGCAAATTTGCGTAAACGCGCCTCTAGCACGCCCTGCACTCTAGTCGATGCATCAAAAAAGACTCGCCACGCAATGGCTCTTTTGGCCTCGAAGTCTTCTTGTGCAGTCACATTCAGCCTTCCACTAACGTATCGCCCCTAGTTTACGAAAGTTTTTCGCAAACGCCCACCACACAACTTTAGGGCTTATCTCCCGCCCACTACACATGAAAAACAAAGATCCACTTTTAGACACCAACTTTGAACCCCAGCTTCAAGCGCCAGTTTCGATAAATACTCTTCAGGCGAGTCTTCACACTTTTCTCCTAGTTTAGAACACAATGGATTCATGCCTGAAAAGAAGCACTCTCACCGTGCCGCCAACACTAAACACCAGAAAAATTCACTTCAAAACACTAACTACAACCACAGTTCCCGTGCTGGCAAATCTACTAGTTCTCCCAAACCCAAGTTTTATTCCGATGGCCTCCTAACTGGTAAACGCTCTCAACTCTCGAAGAATTTGCTCAACTCAAAAACCTCATCGGTGCCAAGCTGGCTGCGCGACTCTGGCATCGCCGCCTGGTCAATCATTGGCATCACGATTGTCATCGCTGCCATCGTATTTGGAACCGTAAAGATTTTGCCCGTCTTCATTGCCTTATTTGTGGCCCTAGTTTTGACTGCACTCTTGACTCCAATAGTGAACTTCCTGGATAAGTGGCTCAACCGTTGGCTCGCAGTGACCATCACTCTCCTCGCTTCACTATCCATCCTAGTGGGCTTGATTTCCTTCGTAGTTGCCTCCGTAGCCGGACAGTGGCCCACCTTAACTAGCCAATTTGGCGACGGCTTAGACAAAATCCTAGAATTCCTGGATTCCACACCATTCAACCCGGATATCAGCGCCGAAGAAATTCTCCAATGGGTAAACCACATTTTTCAATACATCATTGACTATGTACAAAATAATTGGAGTACTGTCGCATCCGAAGCCCTATCGAATGTAACTGGCGTGGGCCTATTTTTCACGATCGTGGCATTGTCCATTTTTGTCACAATCTTCCTGTTGGGCTCTGGTGCCCGCATGTGGGTTTGGTTCTTGAACCTACTCCCCCACCGCATCCGCCACAGTACTCATCGAGCTGCCAGCGCCGGTTGGGAAAGCTTTTCTGGATACTCTCGCGGCACACTGATTATTGCGTTCATTGATGGCATCTTGTCCTGGGTTTTTCTACAAATCATTGGAGTACCACTAGCTCCAGCATTGGGTGTGCTGGTGATGATTGGGGCCTTGATTCCCATGTTTGGTGCACCCCTAGCCATGGTGGTGGCCATGGTGGTGGCTTTAGCTGCCAATGGTTTTGTAAAGGCCGCAATTGTGGGTGTTGGCATTGCTCTGATTGGTCAACTGGAAGGACACGTACTGCAACCTTTGATCATGGGTCGTCAAGCATCTTTACATCCAGTGGTAGTAGGTGTAGGAGTAACTGCCGGAACCTTGGTGGCTGGCCTATTTGGCGCAATCGTCGCCATCCCCATCATTGGAGTTATCTGGGCGGTCTTCACCGAGTTGTACCAGCCCGATCCTCCACTCGAATCTTTACCTGCCTCTACAAAACCCGTGGAGCCTCCCCGTTTTCCCGCACAGCGTCTAGGTAAACGCAAGTCAGCTCCAACAAAGCCCAAAGATCTAGAATCCAAAGCCTCTAAGTGAATCCACTTTGGTGGCGCAGCTTCTAGGTCGCTCAATAAAGCTAAGAGTTGCCACGTGACTCGGGTAGAAACTTGACTTACAATCTGTGAGTCAACTAAAGCCCAAATTCGCTGTTTCAGTTCTCCTGCAACTGTTTCTATCCCGATACGTAGTGTTGTCGCTCCGCTCCCGCTGCTGGTCAGAGCATTGCTTAGAGCTAAACTGGCTCGTCTGCTTTCAGCGACTAGTTCTGACATTGATTTTGCTAGCGGGTTTACTCGATAACTCACTAGAGCCTGGCTTACTTGTTTTTCAACGTCCACCAAGTATTGCCCCTGGTCGCTAAATAGATTCCCTAGAATTTGCCAGCCTTCATTAATCTGCAAATGCGATGTAGCTGGCTCTGCCAGTTCACTGCTTTGCCCACATCGCTGTAATTCACAGAACTGTCCGGCAGTTCTAACACCCTGATTGTGCAACTCTTTTACTGTCGGTCGGAGTTTTTCTGTCAAAGATGGCGGCAAGGCCACCAAGACTTGCCGTAAATCAGCCTGTTTTAAAAAGTGAGTAGTTTCAGATGCTAGAACCAGTGCATTTTGGCGAGCAGCCAAACAAGCAGTAACGAACGAACTGGCAACTCCGCACCAGGCTTCCACTCCCGTATCTTTTACAATCTGTTGAACAACATTTTTCGTTAATTCTCGCTCAGAACCAGCCAGTTTTATACCTGGATTAGCATTTGCCCAAGCCAAACCTGGGTGAATAATCTGCACGCTCACAGCTTGCTTTGCAAACGCACTAACCACCGCTTCAAACGCGCTATTGACTCTATCGGCATCATAGACGTCAATTTGCAGACCCGAACAATGGTATCGTGCTTCTCTCTTACTCATTCCCAAGCGAACGCCCCGGTCTTTCGACATCCGATTGAAGGCAACAATCTGGTTGCTAGAAGCCATCGCAAAGAAAGAGCCTCTTCCCGCCAGAATCTCCATTGCAGCTAGCTGCCAATCCGGCACCCACAAGACGATTTGCCTATATTGTCCACTAAGAGAATCTCGCAAATCCCCCATTCCTTCCTCAATCATTTCCCATCGGTGAAGGAATTACTTGGCCTCTTTTGCAAACTGCAAACGCCGCAATTCCCCCCTCCCAATACTTTGTCCCTGCTTTATGACCATCTGCCTGTAAACTGCAAACACCTCATCTACCTCGATTCTTTCCCTAACTGCCACTTCCAATTTCTTTCCAAAATCCGCTTAAACTCTGTGACTGGCTTAGCTTGATGAGGTTATCCCCCGTATTTCTAAACCAAAATCTATCGAACACATGTTCGATTATAGCTGCTAAGTGTATAGTAGTAAATAGTTGGAAACAACTTGCAATAGACACAACTTGTAACAAACCCTAGGACGCAACTTGTTTTTGCGTCTACTACTACGTCTAAAGTAAATGGAGAGTTAGCATGGATTTGAATGATCGTCCGATAGCCCCCGACCCCTATGAGTTACTGCCACAAATTCCAGCTTTTTCTTTGACATCTCCCGCTTTTGCTGCAGGACAAAGATTGCCCGATCGATTCACCGGGTTAAACGAGAATAGGTCACCAGAGTTGCAGTGGAAAGGTTTTCCAGCAGAAACTAAGTCGTTTCTGGTGACGTGTTTTGATCCTGATGCGCCTACGCCATCTGGTTTTTGGCATTGGACTATGTGGGTTCCGGGCTCGTGTACTCATTTGCCTGAAAACGCCGGAGCGGATGAAACACTTTTACCTGCCGGAGCAGTGGTTTTTCGCCACGACGGCAGCCGTTTGGGTTATACCGGTCCCAAACCTCCCGTTGGGGACCGCGTACACCGCTACTATTTTGCGGTCAACGCGCTAGACACTGATGAACTGCCAGTCAGTGAACAGGCCTCGTGTGCCTCTGTGGCTTTTAATACCCTATTTCACACATTAGCTCGGGGAGTCTTAGTCGGCACGTATCAGCGATAAGACACAGCAGTTGGTTGGTGTCAGATTTCCTCATACTGCTAACCGCCTAGTACCACAATAGATGTGGACAGCCTAGAAGGACAAGATTTCCTTGTATAGCTAGGTACCTAACAGCGGCAAATAGTCGAGCACTGTCGTAAAAGTAGAAAGCGTGACAAAATAGCGCCGTGCTGCACGTGATTTTCTTTGAACCTAGGATTCCTGGCAACACCGGAGCTGCAATTAGGCTCTCTGCTTGCACCGGTTCCTCTCTGCATGTGGTTAATCCTCTCTTTGATATGGAAGACTCCAAGCTACGAAGAGCCGGTTTGGACTATCACGATTTGGCTTTGACTCACACTCACCAAAGTTTGGATCAAGCCTTAGAGCACGTTTCCGGGAGAATCTGGGCGCTAACTGGACACGCGACCAAACACTATACGGATGTGCAATACGCGGATGGCGACGCCCTTTTATTTGGCTGCGAGCCCGATGGCCTGCCTGAGGAAGTCATGCAAGATGAGCGCATCACTGATTTGCTGCGCATCCATATGCTTCCCGATGCCAGATCGTTGAATCTGGCCAACTCGGCCGCGATTGTGTTGTATGAGGCCTGGCGCCAGCTAGGCTTTCCTGGTGGAGTCTAGACTCTACCAAACGCCTTGTTTCTGTGAGAAATTTGTCTCTTAACCACACTTTGGTGTCAGTAAGTATTCCTAAATTGTGGACAACTCTCCCATTTGTGAGTTGTCGCGGGACAATATGCACAGGGTTTCAAAGGCGTCCTACAGGGCTGCTTTTCAGCCCCTTCCTTCTTTGCTTTATGCGCCAAGAGCCAGTTTATAGGAGTGATGGACTTGACCGAGTCTTCTTATGACGTTGTGATTTTGGGCGGCGGATCTGGTGGTTATGCCACAGCTTTGCGTGCCGGACAATTGGGTCTAAAAGTTGCGCTAATTGAGGGGGATAAACTAGGTGGCACTTGTTTGCACCGCGGTTGTATTCCCACTAAAGCGTATTTACATGCAGCCGAGGTAGCTGAGTCAATCAAGCACGCTGACAGCGTGGGCGTGTTGGGCAGTTTTACTGGCGTCGACATGAACAAGTTAGCGGCATACCGAGATGGGATAATTAGCCGTTTGACTCGAGGAGTAGAAGGGTTGCTCTCTTCTCGCCACGTCGAAGTTATCAACGGCTGGGGTCGAGTAATTGACAATCACACCATCGAAGTAGATGGCCGTCGTTTGACCGGTAAAAAGCTGGTTCTAGCCTCCGGCTCGTTTTCCAAGACCCTGCCAACCTTGCCGTTAGGTGGGCGCATCATCGCCTCCGAACACGCTTTAATGATGGACTGGATTCCCCAAAACGTAGTGGTTTTGGGTGGCGGCGTAATCGGCGTTGAATTCGCCTCCGTCTGGAATTCCTTTGGCGCCAACGTGACTATTTTAGAAGGCCTTCCCCGGCTAGTTCCCAGTGAGGACGAGGCGATTTCAAAATCTCTAGAAAAATCTTTCCGTAAACGCGGCATCAAATTCCATACGAATACACGCTTTCAGCAAGCTACCCAAGATGATGCGGGCGTGCATGTGACCACCGAAGATGGCAAAACTTTCGATGCCGACATTTTGTTGGTCGCAGTGGGTCGCGGTCCCCTCACCCAAAACATGGGCTACGAGGAATTGGGGTTAAACATGGAGCGCGGTTTTGTGTTGACCGACGAGCGCCTCCGCACCAATGTTGCTGACGTCTATGCAGTTGGTGACATCGTTCCTGGCCTGCAATTGGCTCACCGGGGATTCTTACAAGGCATTTTTGTAGCAGAAGACATCGCCGGATTAGACCCCGAACCAGTAGACGAAAATACGATTCCACGCGTAACCTTCTGCGAACCTGAAATTGCCTCCATCGGTTTGACCGAAACCCAGGCTCGCGAAAAATATGGCGATGGAGTCAAAGCCATCGAATATAATCTAGCTGGTAACGGTAAGTCCAATATTTTGGGCACCACAGGTTTAGTGAAACTAGTTGCTTCACCCGAAGGGCCGATTGTAGGTTTCCACGCAATCGGTGAACGCATGGGTGAACAAATTGGTGAGGGAGAATTAATTGTTGGCTGGGAAGCCCACGCAGAGGATGTAGCGAAATTGATTCACGCTCACCCCACTCAAAACGAATCCATCGGCGAGGCTGCTCTGGCTTTAGCCGGCAAGCCCCTGCACGCCCACAACTAGGCCATCTCAAAGGAGACAAAAATGGCTGAAGACATTAAAATGCCGGCTCTTGGTGAATCTGTCACTGAAGCCACAGTAACTGCTTGGTTGAAACAGGTTGGCGATAGCGTAGACGTTGACGAA
>CBCPNB010000013.1:0-12527 GCA_965120455.1 uncultured Actinomycetaceae bacterium
CAGTGGGATTCGAACCCACACTGGACCGATTTTAAGTCGGCTGCCTCTACCATTGGGCTATGGGGGCAAACACTAACCACCAGATTCCAGCAGTTTAACGTGTTTCGTGCGAATTTAGCACGGAAAACCGTTTACCTACTTTATTCGCTTTACCTGTTTTGTTAGAAGTGGTGGGGAGTGTAGGGAGTTTAGGGACAGTGAGAAGTAGCAAGAGTAAAGAGGAGCAATTAGAACAGTTGGGATTGAACCGAAATAGTTAGGAAAATCCCAAGGTAGTTTGTCACAGACTCTTAGCCAGTGAGAGTGCGATCCCATCTAAGATGTCGTGCTCGGAGACTACTACCGATAATCCAGTAGGAGCATTCACAGAGTCCAAGTTGTCTTGGCTCAACTTGGTGAGAATTTCGCGCCAAATCAAAGTTCCCCCACCGATCACTTCAGCGCGACCTCGGGGCATAAACCCCAATTCAGCCTTGCGGGCAACTGGAGAATTGATCATGAAGTCCATGGCTTGTTGCCATTGCTGCCCGCTTAGACGTGCTCCATGGGTAACCTCTGGCGTGTAAGTGCTCACTCCCAAAGCATGAGCAGCGATTGTGGTCACGGTGCCAGCCACTCCCACCACGGTAGTGACGCGACTAAAATCAATGGCTTCGTCAGCGAAATTTAGCCAATTGTGAATCCACGGTACAGCCAGTGCTTGTTTGTCTACATCCCACGGTTCTGGCCCAAAACGCTCGCTCAAGCGCACTGATCCCATATTGGTTGAAATCGCCGCCTGCACGGTGTTAGTTCCCTGCACAAACTCAGTGGATCCGCCCCCAATGTCAACCACCAGATAGGATTCGCCAGGCCGTTGGTCAGATCGGCCGTCTTTTCCCGATTTAGAAAGATGATAATTTACTACATTTTTCCTACTAGTTTGCTGAAAATTATTTTTTGCAGGTTTTGCCAAGAATGAAATCGCACCCGCAAAGGATAAAGCTGCTTCTTCCTCACCAGAAATCACTTCAGGGGCAACCCCGAAAATCTGTTGCATTCCTTGCACAAAATCACGGCGATTTTTGGCATCGCGAGTAGCCGAAGTAGAGACAACTCGCACCGCTTCGACGCTAAAATCCTGGATTTGTCGTCGATAATCGGCGGCAACCATAAAAGTTCGCTCCAACGCGGCTCTACTTAGCTGGCCGCTTCGATCCACGCCCTGACCCAAACGCGTAATGCGCATGTCGCGCACCAAATCCTGCATGTAGCCAGAATCATCCACATCCGCGATCAATAGGCGCGTCGAATTCGTCCCACAATCGATTGCCGCCACTCTAGTCATGGCACCAATGTAGGCTTACCGACATTGATTCTGGGCTAGATTCACTGATAGCAACAACATTGCTGGATTGACCACAACTTTTTGTCAGCTAGCTCGTCCAACACCAAGTCGCCGATTGGATTCACTCCCGGCCCCGCTGCCAAAGCGTGCCCCACTAGAGCGTGTAAACACTTCACGCGCGTGGGCATGCCACCGGCAGAAACTGCCGCAATTTCCGGCACTTCCCCGTATTTTGTGCGCACCGATAAATAGTTTTCGTGAGCTGACCGATATTTTGCCGCCCAAGTTGGCTCTGTCAATAAATCTTCTAACTCGCGCATTTTGCCAGACGCCTCCAAACGCGAACAATGTAGAACCAAGCTGGGGCTAGTCAAGTAATAGAAAGTCGGAAAAGGCTCGCCGCCGGGCAACCTGGGTTTGGTAGCCACCACCAGGGGATTGCCGCACCGACACCGAGCCGCAATTCCAATCACTCCGCGAGGAGAACGCCCCAATTGCTCTGCCAACACTTCCAAATCACGCTCGGTTGCTTTAGTGAGACAACTTTTCATGGGGACAGTCTGTTTAGTCCAAGAATTATGCGCACCATCCACTTGACTTACTTTAACGTCATAGCTAAGTTCTTGGTCTATCTACCCACCTGATTGACTGGATTCCAGTTCTGCGCGTTGTTCCTGCAAATCCAGTGCCGCATCTCCACCCAAGTCGTCTGCATCCAAAATAGATTCCACTAAGAGTTGTGTCCACGGGCGAGACGGCGAATCCGCCTCCGTAGCTGTACTGGAGCGAGAAGTACCGGCCACCAAATTACCCTCTTCGTCCACCACTGAATACTGGGTTTCACCTGGGCGCACATATCCCAACCGCGAGCGCGCTTGTTGGGCGATATAGTCCTCGTCCTCCCAGTCCTGCAATTCTTCCTCTAGCTCACGATTGTAGTCTTGTGCGGCCTCCACTTCAGCCAAAATATCGCGGTAGCTTCTTTCTTGCTCCGCCCACTGGTAGATGGTGGGAACCAACACCACCATAATTAGAACCACTACGAAGGAAATCGACAAAAAGCGTGCCGAAATTGTCAATCCACCGAATGTCCAAGAAAGACGCTGTTTAGGCAGCTGTACGCGTACTTCGTTGCGCCCAGATACCCTTCCGCCTCGATAAGTTCGGCTATCACCAGTTCTAGCATCTCTCCTGGTGCGAGCATTCTTACTGTTCCGGGAAGTGTTCATAAGCGAACTCTGGGAACTTTTCGCTGCAAAATTCTTTGCTTCCCGGCTCTTTCGACCGCGATTTTGGAGCTTTTGGTGGCGTTCGTGATTCTTCGGATTGTCTATCATCGCTTTTCCATTCACCCACTTCGCATCCGGGTTATCGAGTTGCCACGCCGTTAATCAGGGACTGTAAGGCGAGCTCTAGGAAACGATTGCGATTGGACTTTGCTAGTAACTAAATCTTACCGGTGTCCAACAGTGACCGGAGTCTACTGGTGACTGATAATGGCTAATAGTAGATAAATTCCGCAGCGGCAAGGTTTTACTAGCGACAAAATTTACTAGTTCGACAAATTGTTGCGCTCTAGAGCCAAGCGATACAAGTCGTTTTTACTGACATTATTTTGCGCGGCGATTTTAGCAGCAGCATCCTTAAGACGAATCCCCTCAGTCTGGGCGAAGGTCACCACTTGTGGTACCAGAAAGGCTACCTCAACACTAGCTGGGGAAGCGCCTTGAACAACAATGGTGATTTCCCCGAGGATTTCGCGGTTTGCTACTAGTTCAACTAATTCTCCCAGAGTGCCGCGCAAGATTTCTTCATAGGTTTTTGTCAGTTCGCGGCAAATGGCCGCTTGGCGCTTCTCGCCAAAAATATCCCGCATCAGCTCTAGAGTCTGAGTGATGCGGCGCGGTGATTCAAAAAAAATCAGCGTATGCGTGTCAGTTTTTGCTTGTTGCAAGCGTTTTTGAACCTCACCTTTGGTGCGTGGCAAAAACCCTTCAAACGCGAATCTATCCGTTGGCAGCCCCGATAAGCTCAGCGCGGCCAAAGCTGCAGAAGGACCCGGCAACGCGGTCACAGTCACCCCCATGGCAATAGCTTGCTGCACCAAGCGAAATCCCGGATCAGAAACCATCGGGGTCCCCGCGTCACTAACCACAAGGACTTCCGCGCCTTGAGCGGCTTCTGCAACTAATTCGGCGGCTTTATTTTGTTCGTTGTGTTCAAAAAGAGAAACAATTTTTCCTGTCGGTCTAACCTCAAGTTTGACGCAGAGATGGCGCAGTCTCCGAGTGTCCTCAGCCGCAATAATACCAGCATTTTCTAAGGATTCTTTTAGTCTATTCGAAGCATCTGCAGGGTTGCCAATCGGAGTTGCGGCCAACAAAACACGCCCTGCGCTAGTTTCATTTCTGTCCTGCCTTACACCAGTTCGGTCTCCAGCCCGTTTTGCACTATTGTTTCTGTCCCGTTCTACATTCACAACGCTTACCGCCTCTCGCATTCTCTCTCAAGTGAAGATCGTTCTGC
Source organism: uncultured Actinomycetaceae bacterium (assembly GCA_965120455.1). Lineage (GTDB taxonomy): Bacteria > Actinomycetota > Actinomycetes > Actinomycetales > Actinomycetaceae > Scrofimicrobium. The sequence goes on from CBCPNB010000013.1 coordinate 3,854, forward strand.
TCTGCGTGCATGGTGCTCGCATTATCCCCAGTCTGCTCTATCCTCTATGCTTTACTCCTGCATCTCACCGCATTGTGCGTTAGTTGGCAACAGTCGCTAGGAAAGACGCATAGGGAATAAAATGCCAGTTGTGGATATGCTGTAGGAGATAGTCATAGCCACAACCGCTAACACCACAGCAAAAGGTAAACCATAGATGTTTCGTGCTTTGAGTCAGATTCTAGGTGAAAACTGGATTTGGCGTAGCCAGGCGTGGAGTCTGGCCAAAATGGACCTAATCAAATCCTACCGAGGTGCCGCCCTGGGCTGGATCTGGTTAATCATCAAACCCGCAATGTACATTGGCGTGTTTTGGTTCACCGTTAGAATCGGAATGCGCAGCGGCGGCGCAGTCAACGGACACTCCTTCACCTTCTGGCTGGCCTCTGGCATTCTGCCCTGGTTCTTCATCAAGGATCTACTAGAAAGTGGCTCAGAGGTACTGAATCGCTACTCATTTTTAGTGAACCGTCTCAGATTCCCCATCTCAGTCATCTCCACATTTTTTGCACTCTCCAAAATGATCGTCTGCGTGGGCACAATTATCTTCCTGATGCTGTGGTCGATTCTGGCCGGACACTACCCCACAATCTACTGGCTACAACTCCCCCTCATCCTGGTCCTAATGATGATATTTTGGGTCGGCTGGTCAATCGCACTCTCACCACTGTGCGCCATCAGCCAAGACTTTGCCAACCTAGTTAAAACCCTCTCCATGCCACTATTTTGGATTTCCGGAATCATCTTTCAACTCGAAAACATGCCCCACTGGATTCAAGTAGTCATGTGGTTTAACCCGGTTAGCTGGTGCGTAGAATCCATCCGCGACAGCTTCATCTACAACCAATGGATTTGGTCACAACCAAAGGAACTCGCCGCATTCGCAATCATCTTCATATTGATGTGGATGCTGGCCGGATTGTCCTTTGGCAAACTCAGCAAAGAGGTGCCAGATGTCCTCTAAACACAAACAAGCAAAAATTATTCGCGACCGCGATCTATCACAGCCAATCGCCGTTAGCTTCCAAAATGTCGTCAAAGAATACTCACTGTATAGCAGCGACCGCACCCGCCTACTGGGAGTATTCTCAAAACGCATCCCCCACGACATTGTCAAAGCTGCCAACAATCTGAGTTTCACCATTAAACGAGGCGAATCCCTCGCTCTCCTAGGCGATAACGGTGCTGGCAAATCCACCGCCCTCAAAATGATCACTGGAGTCTGCCACCCCACCAGCGGCACCATCGAAGTACACGGAAGAGTCTCCGCCCTATTGGAATTGAGCGCCGGTTTCGACAACAAACTAACCGGGCGCGAAAATATCTCCATGCGTTCACAAATCTGGGGTCTCTCTAAACAAGAAGCCGCCGAACTAGAACCAGAAATCATTGAATTCTCAGAAATCGGGCGCTACATCGACCAACCAATGCGCACCTACTCCTCCGGTATGCGCGCCCGGCTCGGCTTCGCCTTTGCCTCCAGCATTTCCCCCGACATTTTGATCATCGACGAAGCCCTCTCTGTGGGCGACCGCAAATTCTCCCAAAAATGCCGCAAACGCGTCAACAACATCATCTCCCAAGACGGCACCACTGTCCTGCTAGTTACCCACTCAACCAGCCAGGCCAAGCAATTTTGCGAGCGCGGAATCGTGCTCTCTCATGGCAAATCCATCTACAATGGCAACATCGATGATGCCATTGCTGTTTACGAAAAATAAACCACCCACCGATAATTTCGCAAAATAACATTCACCAAATTATTCACTAGTTAGCGACGGCAAGACCCCTGGTTGTGACACACGGCAATAGCAGATAATTGGTAACATTAAGGGCAGATAGTGGCCATGATTGGAGAGCCCCCGTGAACATCGCGTTTATTTTCGCTGGCGGAACTGGACAGCGGATGAACACCTCGTCGACACCCAAACAATTTCTGGACTTGCAAGGCAAGCCGGTAATTATTCGCACTCTAGAAATTTTCGAGCGCCACTCAGACATTGACGCAATCGTGGTAGTCATGCTGGAATCATGGATTCCTCGCTTTGAAATGCTGTCCAAAAGACACTGGATCAGTAAACTCGCTGCGGTTATTCCTGGCGGCAAAGACGGGCAAGCCTCCATTCGTAATGGCATCCTAGAAATTGAGCGCCGCTACTCTTCCAACGACATCGTGTTGATTCACGACGGAGTGCGGCCGCTGATTTCTCCCGAAACCATTTCCCAATGCATTAAATGCGCCAAAAAGCACGGGAATGCAATCACTGTCGTGCCATTGACTGAAACCGTAGTGCACTGTACAGCCAGCAAAAAAGCGGACGCGATGAAGATAACGGACATAGTGGAACGCTCCTCCGCTTTTATCGCACGGGCTCCCCAATGTTTCAAAGTCGGCGATATTGCGGCTGCACACCACAAATCTGTCAAAGATGGTTTACAAAGTGCGTTCATTGATTCGGCGTCACTGATGCGTTACTACGGGCATACACTCCATACGGTGTTGGGAGCACCCGAGAACATCAAAATCACCACTCCTTCCGACTACCACATTGCGAATGCGCTGTGGAGAGCAAACGAAAACAAGCGCTCTTTCGACCACCTGTAAACTGTAGCGCCAGGAGGCCGCGTGTACGACTTGAATGCAGATTATGAGGCTGCTGCCACCAGTAGCTGCGTAGATTGGTCAAAAATTGATGGCAAACGCATAGTAGTTACTGGTGTAACAGGCTTAATTGGCGGACAAATTGTCGCCACTTTGGCGGCTCGCAATCGTCTTACAAGTGCTGGAATTGAAATCGTTTGTCCAGTACGAGACGAAGCGCGCGGACAAGCTGCTCTACAGAGATTAGGTGCAACGACAGCACGGTTGGTGCCAGGTTTTGACTTGACGCGGGTCGATCAGGTTAGAACGCAAGACATCACGGATTTAGGGAATGTTCCCAGCGTAAAAGATTCTGATTCTTCTAATTCAAAATGTTTTTCTCAAGAAAGACTTGTTAACAAAAATCTGTCTGCCCAGTTAAAGGGAGAGCTGTTCATCCATGCAGCAGCTCCCACAACTTCACAAGACTTTCAGACACATCCAGTGGATGTAGCTCGAGCGATTGTTTTTGGAACATACGCCTTGCTCGAATTGGCGATAGCCAGCAAGGCGGAGTCTTTTTGCTATCTGTCCAGCATGGAAGTCTACGGTAATGGGCGTTCCAGGCGGGACTTGGAGGCACTCACCGAAAGCGAGCTGGGTTCAGTCGATTTATGCAACCCACGTAGTTGTTATCCCGAGGCCAAACGCATGGCAGAATGTTTTGTCACCGGCTATAGCGCACAACATGGGTTGAATGCTCACACTGTGCGGTTAGCGCAGACTTTTGGTCCGGGAATTTCCCCAACAGATAACCGGTTATTTGCGCAAGTAGCTCGAGCAGCGCTAACTGGTGACGATATGATTTTGAAGACTAGCGGCACCTCTACCCGCATGTATTTGTACACAGCTGACGCGGTGACTGCAGTACTGGCCGCAACCGCCAGCGGTGACAGTGGAGCAATTTACAACGCAGCCAACCCCAGCACCTTGTGTTCGGTCAAAGAAATGTGCGAGATGGTATCGCGAAAGTGCTCTCCTACAGGATTTAAGGTGCTTGTCGAAATTGACCCCAATGCGCCTTATCCGCCCGATCACCATCTGCCACTAAACGTGGATAGTTTACGCGAGCTCGGATGGCAACCAAGTGTCGAACTAACGGAAATGTTCGACCGGCTGATTGCATATCTGCGATGACAGTCGTGGTGTATTCCTAATCTAACTGTTTAGCATGTTATCTGGCGTCGTTTTTGCCAGTTTTACCCCGGGTACGTCTTTTTTATAGATGATCGTGTCAATCACCCGGTCACTGTTGAGCATGGTGCCTTCTTCAGCTGCCCGGTCGATTGCCATCGCGGACGGCTCAATTGCCGCATAGTCGCCATCTCGAAGCGTCTGCAACAAGCCAGCAAAATCTTCAACTACCAATCCTGGAGCAAAACCTTCAATAGGACGCTGCACTCCTCGGGTAATTTCGTATTCTTTTTTGTCCGGCATATAGAAAATCACTGGTTTTTTGAGCAGCAAAAAGTCGTAAAAACACGAAGAATAATCGGTGATGAGCACGTCAGTTAGATAGTATAAATCGTTTAGATTCTCTGCAGATAAGTCGTGAATTCGATCGAGCATTTCCGGTGGAATAGGCGGCTCTTTGCGAATAAATCCATGCATTTTGAAAACAAAATGAGTATTAGTTTCCTGACACAAATGATAGATTTCATCAAAATCCAATAAATCGTAAGGATAGCGAGCACTCTTTTGTCCAGTTCCCCGATAAGTTGGCGCGAACACAACCACCCGTCCGGTTTGTAGCCACGGGAAGCGTTCTAATAGAGCTCGTCGAGTTTGCTCAATTCGCGTTTGCTCCAAAAAATGATCTAAGCGTGGCATACCAGTAGCCAGCAAAGCCGTTTCTTCAATTCCAAAAACTTCAGCATAAATTGTGCGCAACTGCTCATTACCACACAAAGCATAAGTATATTTCCGGTGACATGAACCATATGGGTCTGGACTTCCTGTCAATCCAAAGCGCGCATAGCCAACGGATTTAAACCCAACCCCAGCATGCCACAATTGCACTAATGTCTGATCAGGACGCAAATCCACCATATTGAAAACCGGCGTATAGTCGTCTACAAAAATGTAGTCAGCTCGAGCCAGCTGACATAAATCCATAAACCATTTGAAAGGGTTCTGTCTTTTTTGGAAAATGCTGCGGCAACGAATCCGCATTCTGTACTTACTATACTTAATGCCGTTATCGTCTCCCTGCCCACTACCCTCGTTAGTTTCCGCCTTAGCTCCCTTACTACTACCCCCCTTAAATATGCCCCTCTCATTCATCCTCTCGATCAATGCTTGCATATTTTCAGTTGGATGATCGCCGTTTTGTTTAAAAAACAAAATTCGTTTCCCGTTGCGCCAATAAATAGCAGACAATACGTTGTAGAGAAGGTGTATACAACTCTTGATCCTAGCCTTGAGAGTCCCCCGATTACGGGGATTAGTAAATTTACGGAAAAACTGGACATCCATGAATAAATATATATTTCCAGTTGACCCTTTCCGACCCGCAAAAACCGCAGTATAGGCAAAGCGTTTTCCACCATACCTAAAAATTTGGTTGTAGGCAGCCAAATTGGACATAACTTCATCGCTAATAATCACGTCATGAGGATCAAAAGGAGCATTACTAATACGTTCTAAACCAAAATTTTTAATATTATTTTCCAACTCAGACTCAATAATATTTTGGGTCAACTCTCTATCTTGCCTAATCTCTTTTGTCAGCGACCTTCTGATATTTCTACGCGCCTCCCTCTCCAAGCGAGGCAAAAGATGGGGACGCGCTTCCAACAATGCGTCTAAACTCTGCAAGTCTGCTGGTGGAATTGGACGGCAAATAATCCACTCGCCTGCCTCCAACATTTCGCGTCCAAACGCACTTACCAAATTGATTTCAAAAAATACTTTTCCATCGGGGTCAACTACGCGAGTTAAAGGCACAAAATAGTTAGTTTTGCGGCGATATAAATAGAGTTCACCGTCATCCTCACTGCAACCAAAGCGCACGTAGGTTGCCCGCCATTCGATCGAATCGATCGTCACTCCCATGTTTTTCCCATCTTTAGTGCAGCAAAGACGCTACTCGAATAAGTGGTACCAAATTCAATGATTACTATTCGCCCGCAACTAATGCAAGAATTTTCGCTGACTGCAAGCGTGTTTACTCACAACCTGCAACCAGGTGGATGCTCTAGACTTATTGAGGAAATTGTAGTCGGTCTTCCGATTGTAGGATGTGACATGGGCTGGGATTTGGCGACAACTCTATCCATTCGCTGGGGAACCAAGTGTCTGGCCGCTTTTTATCAGCTCTGTGCGTGGATTTTGCCCAAACGAAAACAGATTCTTTTTTTGAGTCGCCAAGCTAACTTAGAACCATTCGATTTTGCTTTATTGCGCGAGGAAATTGAAAAACGGGGCAACGGCTATCGAGCGGTTTCCTTGTGCAAGCAGTTGAGCAATTGCGTTACCTACCTGCCGCATCTACTCAAACAGATCATTTATTTGGCGACTAGCAGTGCCGTGGTGTTGGACTCGTATTCGCTTGCCGTGTCGTTGTTAGCTGACGACTTGAAAATTCCGGTGCTGCAAATTTGGCACGGGGTGGGCAATATGAAAAAGTTCGGTTATACCGCGTTGGACACGTCTGAAGGGAACTCACGCAGGATTGCCGAATTGATGCGCATGCACGCCGGATACGATTCAGTGTTGGTGTCTTCCCTATCATTCGCTCCTGATTTTGCCAAGGGGTTGGGCGTACCTGAGTCCCTCATGTTTGAGTGTCCGCTGCCGCGCTGCGACGTTTTGAGAGATCGAGTCGGACAAGCTTACGACCGAGAATTCTTGCACCAGCTTTCTGGAGGACGCCCCGTAGTTGTGTATGCACCCACATTTCGGCGTTCAAAACCGGGCAGTACTTCTTCCGCTCAAACAGATACTGTCGCAATGTGTTCTCTGTTCACGGCTCTACTAGAACGCGGCTTTGCCATCGCTTATCGGCCACATCCAATTACTAGCCCAGTAAATCCAAGCGCTAAAAACCCAAACCCCAAAAGTCCACATATTAATGTCGAGAGCCGCGTCAATACTACCACTGCTACTACTATTACATCTAGCGAGAACACACCCACGATAGAGCTCAATGAGCTAATTGCAGACAATCCGTACGTGCTCACTGATTTTTCGAATTGTCCACCGGGATTCAATTTAGTACGGGCAGCCGACGCCCTAGTCAGCGACTATTCGACCATTATTTACGAAGCCGGTTTGGCAAGCATTCCAGTGTACCTGTATGGATACGACTGGAAGCAGTATCAGCAACAGCGAGGCCTCTACATCAATCCTAGTCGCGACGTGCCCACTGTGTTTAGTTCCAATCCACAGGTTATTGCCGATGCGATCGCAAATAATACTTGTGATCTGGAAGAGTTCTTCGCTTTTATTCATCGCAACGTATCGATGCCACAAGTTGGCACCTGCACATGCAAAGCCGTCGATCACTTATTTGAGCTAATTGACAGAGGCAAAACACGCCCCAAATACTGGAAATAACGACATGTCAGTCGCTAATACAACTGCTTTTGCCTATTTTCTGTCTTTATATATCTCCCACAAAAATCGACACAGAATGAAGTTGCTAATGCGTCCGGGATTTACCTCATTTTTTGTCCGTACAGGTTTGTGGTACAGAAGAACTCTAATTCGACGGTGGAGACCCCCAATGCTCATCCATACAAGTTTGTATTTTGCGGATCGGATCAATCACCAAATCCACGCTGACCCCAGTAGCCAGACTTGCTAAATAGACGATCCACGGTATTACCCAATTCACCTAGGTCGGTTAAAACATCTAACACGGTGTAGCGCGGACGAATCATTTGTGCCTTATAGTGGGTTTCCCGGAAACGATCCTCAGTAATACCAATGGCCTGGGGATGTGAGGGAGCTTCCACAGCGTCGAGCATATCGGCAACTTCAACTGGATCCAGTAATTGCGGTTTGACTCGTTCAACGATGCTGACCCATTTGGTTTTGATTAGCTCGATGCGTTCAGCCAGAGCATCTCCCGTGAGATTTTTGCTAGTGGCGTGTCTCCAAGCTTCCTCGTAGATTCGCGGATGCAGCATCATGTGTGCCCGCGTCTTGATTTCAGCGTTTGAAACAGCTCGGTCAACGATTTTACCCGGATCCAGGCTGTCTACATCCACATTTTCTAGTAAATCAGCCCAGATAGCACAGGAAGCAACCGTGCCTACTCCCACTTTGAATCCATGAGACAGGGGTGGCTCCCAATTCAAGCCATGCCCTTCCATTTCCCACACGTGCGAGAACTGGTGTCCAGCTCCCGAGGCTGGACGCGACGAACGCATCGCCTGCATAGCTAAACCGGACATGATGTTTCCTTCCGCCAGTTTTTCGATCGCCTCCAGGCTGTGTTCGCGCAAACCAACTGGATCGGCTAGAGCTGTATGCAGTGGTCCTTGCACTAATTCCCATACTTTCTCAGGAATATCTTCAATTCCTAGTTGATCGGCCAAAATCCAATCAGCTCCAGCAGGGATTTTTTCAATCAAATCCCCATACCCGGTGGCAGTCAACCGGTTGGGAGCATTAGCTACCACCCCCAAGTCCACCACCAGAGCTGCTGGCGCTGGACAATTGTGCGTGATTTTGAATCCGTCCTTGGAAATGGAGGCACCAAAGGCGGAAAATCCATCGACTGAGGCTGCCGTGCATACGTTCATGTATTCGCGTCCCAATTCGCCAGAAGCTAGCTTGGCGAGATCGTTGAGGGTTCCTGCAGCGATCGAACAAATTAGGGTCTCTTCCAAAGGACGCACGTATTCACGCAAAATTTCCACGTTTTCGTATGAAGCATACAAAGTGGGACTACCTGGAAAAATATAGTTTTCCACGATTTCTACGCCTGCTTGACGCAGCGATTCAACTACTGGTCTACCGGCTGCTGCAAACGTATTTTCGTCAGCT
>CBCPNB010000014.1:0-7988 GCA_965120455.1 uncultured Actinomycetaceae bacterium
ATTTCTGGGCTAGCTTCTATTTTTGGATTTTTTCGGAGTGGTTAGAGTCTTCGCGAGTTTTTTGCCTGCCCCCTTTGGGCAGCTCAAAAGCCGTGAGCACGTAAATAATCAGGGTCAGTAGTGGCGAATGCGTAGCTATCTGCCGCATGCATCACTGGATCGGGCATTGTCAGGGCGCCCACGTAGTGCAGAAAGAATACTCCCTGTGCTAACTAACGCCAACACTAGGAAGAACAACAAATGGCAGCGACGAATACTCAATTTCTCGAGCCAATTTGTCAGTACCAACCGCATCCAGATCCTTCTACTGCCACACCTTGAGTGTAGTGCGAGCTTAGTAGTACACCGCCAAAGGCCCTTTGGGTCCATCGATTACGCGCACGGGAGTGTTGAAGATTTGGCTGAGGGTATCTGCCTGCATAATTTCTTTGCTCTGACCATAGGCAGCAATTTGTCCGTCTTTCATGGCACAAATCCGGTCAGCATAATGCGCTGCAAAATTGATGTCGTGCAACACGATGACAATGGTGCGACTGAAGCGATCTGCTGCCTCGCGCAAGTGTTTCATCATTTGCACGCTATGCTGCATATCCAAGTTGTTTAGAGGTTCGTCTAGCAACATGTAGTCAGTGTTTTGGGCAAACACCATGGAGACGTAGGCACGCTGCCTTTGCCCCCCGGAGAGCTCATCCAGATACCTATTTTCTAATTCAGTCAACCCCAAAAAGTCGATGGCCTCGGAGATCAGTTCTTCATCTTTGGCAGTGAGTCTTCCCCGTGAATGTGGGAAACGCCCAAAACCCACTAGTTGACGAACTGTTAGTCTGGTGATGAAGTGGTTTTCTTGGCGCAGAATTGAAACAATTTTGGCTAGATCCTTTGATTTCGTGGACGACACGTCCATTCCCGCAATGGTGATGGTGCCCTCGTCGGCTCCCATGAGGCGCCCGATCATCGTCAACATCGTGGATTTGCCCGCGCCATTTGGGCCAACTAGAGCGATAATTCCACCGCGTTCAATGTCTAGCGTAACTGGTCCGATGCGAACTGTTTGCGTGTAATTTCGAGCTACTCGATCTAGCGCAATGCTCACAGTTTTCCCTTTCTGAGCAGGTAGAGGAGGAAGAAGGTGCCACCGAGCATTTCAATGATGACACTAACTGATCCTTCTGCGTAGAAAATATTTTTCAAGATGAAATAGCATCCAGAAAGAACCACGAATCCCACTAATGCAGCCATTGGCAGCAAATGGCGGTGACTATACGTGTCAGCCAGCTGATAGGCAATCATAGCTGACAAGAAGCCAAAGAAAGTCAACGGTCCCACCAAAGAAGTGGACACAGCCATGAGAATCGACACCAAGAACAGCATCAGCATGGAATATTTTTTGTGGCTCACTCCCAAGTTTGTCGCCACTTGTCTTCCTAAAGATAGTGCATCCAGTTTAGGCGCCTGCCAATACAAAAAGGCTACTCCCAAAACTACCAGGGGGATGGCGATTGGAAAATAGTCCGAGTCCGCGTTGGAAATCGAGCCAATTAGACGCGCCTGCAAAATGTCGTAGGTGGTGGGCTCTAAGAGCCTTTGCATAAAGCTGGAGATTGTCCCCATGGCTGAAGCGAGGATGATTCCGATTAGCAGCATGATCTGCATGTTGGAGAATCTGCCGCCCAAGAGCCAACCGTAGAGGATAGCTGAAAAAACCAGCATCAAACCAACCTGGAGGGCGAATTGGCTGGTTTCTTGCAAATAGGTCAAGCCCGCAGTGCCAAAAAAGAACACAGCTGAGGTTTGGATCAGAGTGTACAGTGATTCAAACCCCATCAAGGAGGGAGTGATGATTCGATTTCCAGTAGTGGTCTGGAAAGCCACTGTAGCTGCTGCTTGGCAAACTGCCACCAGTGCAATCACCACCATGGTGGTGGCGCGAATTTTAGCGATTAGCCAGAAGCCGTCGGAGCCAAATGGCAAAGGGTTGTTCCATGCTAAATTGCCATAAATAGTGATCAGAGCAATAACCGCTAAAATGGCGATGATAGTGAAGTAGCGTTTGCGGGCTCTTTTAGTGGCAAAAGCACCGGCGCTGCGCTCGGGAGCGAGCGCGTGTCCTGGGGCTATCCCCACCCTGGATTTCTTGTCTTTTTTGTCTTTAGTTTTTGTCTGCCTCTGTTCGGTTTGGTTTGGAGAGACAGACAGCAGTTGGCTCTCGTTTGTCTTCGTGCTCGTCTTACTTGTCTTACCTATCTCAATAGGCAAAGTGGCTGTGGGGGCCGATTTAGCATCCTGGCGAGTGTCAATTTTGGTTTCAACTGGCGTAGTCATCATTTACCTCTGCTTCCGCCGTTGCTTCAATAGCAAAATGATGAAGATGATGGCACCGACTAGTGCAAGAATGGAAGAGGCGGGGATCTCGTAAGGCATGATGACGGTGCGGCCAATCAAGTCACAGATGGTGACTACCCAGATGCCACCTAATGCCACCCAGGGAAGGTTAGAACGCAAGTCGTCGCCGCGAAACATGGCCACCACGTTAGGAACAATCAATCCTAAAAAGGGCAGATTGCCGACAACTACGGTGACGATACCGGCAACCATGGCAATCAAAAAGTTTCCAATTAGCACTACGGCTCGATAGTTGAGACCCACGTTGGTGGCTACGTCCTCGCCCAGTCCCGCCACCGTAAAACGGTCTGCACAGATAAAGATAGCGATCACCACGAACACTAAAAACCACAATGGCTCGTACTGGCCTTGAATTGTGGTTGAAAAAGTACCAGTAAACCAAATGGTCATGGTTTGGGATAAGTCGGTGGACAAGGCAATCAAAGTGGAAAAAGCTCCCACAACTGAGCCGAGCATCATTCCCACAATCGGCACAATAATTGAAGAACGCAAAGTTACTTTGCGCAGGAAAGCAAAAAAAATCATGGTGCCCGCGAAAGCAAAAATAATTGCTAGCAGCATTTTTAGCCAAATCGGCGCAGCTGGAGTGATGATGAGGGCAAAAAGCAGTCCTAGTCCAGCCCATTCCGTGGTGCCGACGGTGGTGGGTTCCACGAAACGGTTTTGGGTGATTAGCTGCATGATTAGGCCAGCCATAGCTAGGCCTGCACCGGCCAGGATCAGGGAAACCGTGCGGGGAACGCGGGTGATGAAGAACATTTGCAGACCGTCGTCAGCACCGAAGATGTCGTAGACACCAACGAGCAAAGAAGCGGTAATTAGTCCTGCAGTCACTAAGAGGCCAAGAGCGAGCGGCCAGGTAAATAATCTACCGCGCGCGCTCCGCGTGGTACCTGAAACAACGCCACTAGCTTTAGCCGCATTCGCTTTAGTTGCGCTAGATTTAGTTGCGCTAGTCACGGTCAGACTGTGACTGCCTTGGGAATTCAACCGACCCGAAGTTGGGGCAGAATCAGTTTCACTGACCTGTAGGCAAGCGGAGCCGGAGGTATCTGTTTTTACCTCTGCTTCTTTTACGTTCAGAGAAGTCATCATTCTGCCTTTGAAAACGTATTTACTTTGTGTTTGAGATCTGGTGGGCGAGCCCGGCCGCACACAAATCCATCATTCAAGGGGGTTGGTGTGGCGGATGTTTGGCAGGTTACTTCCCACCACACCAGGGTACCCGGTCATTCGGGGTCAAACCAGCAGATTTACACACACATAGCGCATCCTACCCAGCTTGATTTCACAGGCGTGTGCTATTACGTGTACGGTCGCACTCTGCGTGCGTTATGCCGCTGCGGCTTCTTCCATTTTTTCGGCTAGGCTGTTGAAAAATTCCGTGTAGGTTTGGATTGACTCGTTCGTGTACGTGTCACTGGGCATGTACACGACCTGGCCTTCACTTACAGCGGTAGTGTTTTGCAAGGCGGATGAGTCAGCAATCAACTCATTAGCAGGCACGTAATCGTCTTCGCTGCTAGAGCTAGTGGCCGCGTCCCGATCCATTACTAGGATCCATTCTGGATCGGCTTCAGCGATTGCCTCTACGCTTACTTCGTCGCCTTCGTGGTCGTCAGTGCTAGCCTCTGTAGAGCCGATGGCTGCGTTCCAGCCCAGGATTTCATACCATTCACCAAAGGTGCGCCCTGTACCCGGGGCGGACAGGTTGATACTTCCCCCAGAGGTGATCAAAGTGGTCAGAGAGGGGCTACCTAGTGCCTCATAGGCAGCGTTCAAGCGGGCAATTGAGTCTTCGAAATCAGAAATTAGTTGGGAAGCTTCTTCTTCTTTTTGGAAGATTTGTCCCAGTATTTCGATTTGGCGGATTAGTTCTTGGTCGAAGGATTCCTCATCGCGCGGGTCTAGCTCGATTACGGTGGCGTTTGGCAGGTAGCCAACGATTTCGTCATAGTAGCCGGAGAAACGCTGTCCGTTGATTACTAATTCTGGGTCGGCTTCTACTAGAGCTTCTAGGTCGGGTTCGCGATGGCTACCCAAGTCGACGCTCACCGTTTCTGAAGTATAGGCAGTGATTGTGCTTGGGATGAGGCTCAAGGGAGCGGCAACCAATTCAATGCCCCAGTCCTCTAGGGTCTCGAATAAGCGGTTATCGGTAACAGCTACCGAGGTCGGGGGCACGCTAATCGTATAAGTCCCATAATTATCAGTAATCGACACCGAATCCCGAGCATCGTCGCCGCTTTGCGAAGAAGAAGACGATGAACAAGCGGCCAAACCTAGAGCCATGGCACCAGCGGCTACAGTTGCTACCGAAGCGCGAAATTTATTAACTCGCGTAACCAATGTATCTCCTCGACGTTGTAAAGATTTTGGCAATCATTCCTTCGCGTAACTTCCGGCCACACGTAGGTCACAGTCAGGATAACAAAAGAATTCTTAGGCGCACCTAATAAGATTCAGCGCAGCGTACCCTAACCTGCAATAAATCAGAGTTTTTGGCTAGCTAACGCCATTTATTTTAGAAACATTAGGCTTGTGATATTAGTCATTGGGGTTGTTTGCCAAGTACTCGCGCAGTTGTGTCCACGATTTGGCAAATCTTGGATGCAAAGGTAACTGGTTTACCTGGTGGGTGGGAACCCAACGCAAATCTTCGCTCTCCCAATCTTGAATATTCGGCTCAAAACTGACCGTACTCATCGCTACCACCGTGGTATAGCTCCAGTGCTCAATTTCCACCACGTGTTGATAAAGAGGTCGCACCACCTCTGGGGGTACACCGGCCTCTTCCTCGGCTTCCCGACAAGCTGCGCTCAAAGCATCCTCCCCCTTTTTTCGCGCTCCCCCAGGAATCCCCCACGTGCCACCGTGGTGACTAGCCGGAGAGCGCAATTGCAGCAGCACTGCTTCCCGCCGGGGATCCCACAAGAGCAATCCCGCTGCTCCGAATTTGCCCCACAATTTTTGCCCGGTAGAAGTGTAAATCCAAGCATCGCCCTCATCTCGTTTTGGTGGCTGTAAAACTCCCACCAGTGATTCGAGTTGTGCGGCAATCGACAACAATAAATAGTCCGAGTTCGGAGCACCCACCAATTGAATGCCAAAGGGCAACTTCGACTTGCCTTCTTCTAACTCGTATACCCCAACTGGCACGGTAATAGCTGGCACACCCGCTAAATTAGCCCACGATTGGTAAGGGCCGTACTGACATTGTTGGTAAAAAACTTCCTCCAAGTCTGCCGAAAAACTCCCCAATCGCTTCGGGTCAGTTCCTAAAGCTGGAGTCACCACGATGTCGACTTCCTCCCACAAATGGGATACACGCTGTCGATAAGCCAAGCAGTCTGCCTGATTTTGGGTTATCTCGGCTTCACTTAGAGCCAAACCTTCGGTAACGAGTTGTCGAGTTGCAGGCTGCAGCAAATTCAGATCCAGGTTTGTATCCAGGTGGCGAGCGGTGCGCAGCCAAGCGGTTCTAAATATTTGCGTGTAGGCGGCTTCAGCCAGGGAAATTTGGGGGAAATCTGTGGTTGCTCCTAGCGCTTTTAGCAGCTCAATCCCCTTGGCCAGAGCCCGCAAATTCGTGCTATTAGGCGTCAGGTCGTAGCCCGGATTCCACGGTGAGTCAATGGCAAATCCAAAGCGCAACTGCTCGATTGCAGGAAAATTCTCAGCTAGTGACTCTAAGTCAACTTGTCTACGTCCAGCTTGCATCATGGCATCGAAAAGCAATTTGGTGTCAGCCACGCTGCGTCCTAAAGCTCCGTGCACCACATTTGTCGGAGTAGTTTGCCCACGATCAACTGGCAAAATACCAGCAGTTGGTTTCAAACCCACAATGCCCAATGTGGCTGCTGGCACTCGAATTGATCCGCCACCATCGGAGCCAATCGCAAAGGGCAATACTCCCGTGGCCACAGCCACAGCTGAGCCACCGGTGGAGCCGCCTGCCCCATAGAGTGGATTCCAGGGATGGCGCGGGCTTGGCCCTACTTCTGGCTCGGTGTAGTTGTACATCCCAAATTCAGAAGTCGTAGTCTTTCCCAAGCTAACTAGTCCCAGTGAATCCGCCATTTCGACTACGTCATTGGATTTTTCCGCAACTTGCCCACCCGCTTTAGAGCCATACCAAGTGGGCACTCCCGCGCGCTCTTCTAAATCCTTGTCAGCATGCACCATGCCCCACAGCGGCGGCAAATCATCTGATTCATGCCAATGAGTCCCCCGTTGTCTTTCCAACTGGCGAGCTCGTTCTTGCGCCTGTTTTTCCGTGACCGTTATGAACATGCCCAATAATTCGTTGCGTTTTTCAATTTCGTTAATGGAATCAGTAACCAATTCAGTTGGTGAAATTTCACCGCGACGCAATAAATCCCGCAATTCACTGGCGGATAGGTGCTGGAATTCGCTCATAAGTTGAGGATAGTCGACAATTTGCCCAATATATTCTTGCCACTTACCTCTGATACACTTAGCTTTCGCAGCACAGCCGGTGCTGCATTTGCACAGCTCGCCTATATCTGTTTGGAGGCGAGGAACAAAATCTTGAGGGCTTCCGTATTACCCGCTTGGACTGGGTCTTGCCCACTGAAGTTAGGAGAATTATGTCAGTTCCCACCCCGAATAACTATTCATCCTCTGCTGGCTACCAGTCGGGTTCGCCTACTCCCAATTCTTCCAATCCGAGCGAGCCATCGACACAAAGTTACTCTGAAAATAATGCAGCTCCTGGGTCTGAGCCAAATAATTTCACTGCGAATAACTATCCGCCCAACTCCCCGTATCCCGAGTCAAATGGGTACCCTGGCGGATTTCCCCACGGAATGCAGTCAGGTTATCCCCACGCTTACACGTATCCGCAAGCTGCTGGCTATGCAATCCCAGCGGGGTATCAGCCGGTACACGGCCAACCGGGCACCTTTATTGCTCCTGACGGCACTTATTGCACACAAAAAAGTCGAGTAGTCGCTGGGGTTTTAGGAATTTTACTAGGATCCCTAGGGATTCACCGCTTCTACTTGGGACACATTGGAATCGGAATCATCCAGATTTTAGTCTCAATATTTACCTTTGGTATGGGTAGCATCTGGGGGTTCATAGAAGGAATCGTGATTTTGTGCAGTCCATCAACTTTTCCTACCGATGCCAAGGGACTTCCATTGGCATAGCTTTGGTATAGCCAGCTGATGCAAGCTGTCAATAGTCCACGAATCCAATAATTCCCAGAGACTTCCCCTGACAGAGCTAGCCGCCCGCTGGTGGAAAACCAAAAATTGCGTTGCGATTATCACCTTTAAGTTTGCCAGCTGGTGTTGAACTCTCTAACTCGGATCGACTAGCATGGCAGGGGTCGCGAGGCGAGAAGCAGAGTTTCACTGCCTGCAGATCTGTAACGAGTCTGCAACGCGAAACGGTGGCGACCGGTTTGCCAGTTGTCTAAGTAGGGCAGGCCGGTTCTGGCAGTCGTTTCACTGGGTGACTGGGGCTATGGCGCAGTTGGTAGCGCGCTTCCATGGCATGGAAGAGGTCACGGGTTCGAATCCCGTTAGCTCCACCATTCGGAGGTTGCTTCTCCTCTG
>CBCPNB010000015.1:0-17166 GCA_965120455.1 uncultured Actinomycetaceae bacterium
ACACCACAGCGACTAAAATTTCTAAGGAGGATTTCGACGTGAGCCAGATAAATATGGCAGATTCTGGAGTTTTGCAAGGATCTGAACAATTTTTGGTTCGTGCCGAAAAACGACAAAAACTCTTGGATGTGGGCATTGACCCATATCCAGTGGAACTGCCTATTGATTCGACTATCTCCCAAATTCGCCAAAAGTACCAGTCTTTGGAAGCTGGAGCGGAAACTGACGACTACGTTGCAATCGCCGGACGAGTGGTATTTGCCCGCAATACTGGAAAATTGTGTTTCGCTGCCTTGCAAGATGGCGAGGGAAATCGCTTACAGGCCATGTTTTCCGCCAAGGAAATTGGTGCAGAATCACTGGCAGATTACAAGACTTATGTAGATTTAGGCGATTTTTTGTTTGTGCGTGGAAAAGTGATTTCCTCTAAGCGGGGAGAATTGTCGATTTTGGCGATCCCGGATAGAGAAAATGGTGTTCCTGCTTGGCAAATCGCCGGGAAAGCTTTGCGCGGGCTGCCAAAAACTTACACGACTGAAGATGGACAGGAAATGGCGCTGGCTGAGGACACCCGGGTCAGGCGGCGCTATTTAGACATGCTCACTCGGGCGAAAGCCCGGCAAATGGTGCGGATTCGCTCGCAGGTGGTTCGTTCACTGCGCGAGTATTTCCAAGACGAAAACTTTATTGAAATTGAAACACCGATGCTGCAGAATCTGCACGGTGGTGCGGCTGCTCGCCCATTTGTGACGCACATGAATGCGTATGACACGGACTTGTATTTGCGGATTGCCCCAGAACTGTTTTTGAAGCGAGCCCTAGTTGGCGGCATCGACAAAGTTTTTGAAATCAACCGCAACTTTCGTAACGAGGGAGCCGACTCTTCGCACAGTCCGGAATTCACGATGCTGGAGGCTTATGAGGCTTTTGGCACCTATGACACGATGGCTGTGAGAGTGCGGGAAATGATCCAAAAAGTGGCTCGCGATACTTTCGGTAGCGAAGTAGTAACACTGGCGGATGGCACTGAATATGATCTATCCGGCCAGTGGAGTGAAATTTCGCTTTTCGACAGTGTTTCTGCTGCTTTGGGTCGCGGAATTACCGTTGAAACTCCTCGCCCTGAGTTAGTGAAACTAGCTCAGCAGGTGGATGAGGAAATTCCTGATCACTACGTGCCTGGCAAAATCATCGAAGTCTTATTTGAAAAACTGGTAGGCGACAAGTTGTGGGAACCAACTTTTGTGCGAGATTTCCCAGCTGACTCATCCCCTCTAACTAGAGCTCACCGGGCAAAACCCGGTTTAGTGGAAAAATGGGATTTATATGTGCGTGGCTTTGAGTTAGCCACTGCTTACTCTGAACTCACCGACCCGGTGATTCAACGCCAGCGTTTTGAAGCCCAGGCTTTGGTGGCTGCACAAGGAGATCCAGAAGCCATGATGCTGGATCAGGATTTCCTGGAAGCGATGGAGTACGGTATGCCTCCAGCTGGCGGCATGGGGATGGGACTGGATCGCTTACTGATGGCTTTGACCGGAGAGGGAATCCGCGAAACTATTACCTTCCCGCTGGTCAAGAGGTTAGAGCAGTAGCGCACTTTATTGCGCCGCATTGAGGACGTCGTGAGCCACTTGGGAGTCCACGATCAAATCGGTGATAACTCCAGCCCGCAATGCTCCTAGCAGTGGTTTTGTCTTTGAACCTCCTGCTACTGCGCATAGACGCTTGGGAATTTTGCGCAATTGTTGGGGCGGCGGTCCACTGGCTCGCGTGTCAATCGGGGAGTAGGTACTGCCATCTTCGCGCAGTAACACAGTGCATACATCGCCGACTACGCCGTCTCGTTTAGCAGCTTCTAATTCTTCTGCTTCTAAAAATCCTCCCGCATACACGTGAGAGAGAATTTTGGAATTAATTGAACCAATTCCAAATAAAGCAATATCGCATTTTTCAATAGCTTGTAACACGTTGCGAATGGAACGCTCTTTCCACAAAAGTTGCTTAGTTTCCGCGTAATCAAAAAATGCCGGCACGGGAAAATGAATAGACTTTGAATCAAAGGCAAAGGCGAATGAAGAAATAATTGAATCCACGTATAGCATTCCGGTGTCTAAAGCATTGGCTGCTCCATTGAGTTGCACTACAGTAGAGCCCGGAAAAGGATGGGGCTTTAAATGTTGAGCCACCGCTGAAGTCGTATTCCCCCAAGCTATTCCAAGCGTTGCCCCTGGAAACATCAACTCGCCCAAGCGTTCAGCTGCCACCTGGGCTACTGCTTGGACGCGAGTTACTTCCGTGTCCACTTCCCGCACTGTCACCACCCAAGCGTTCACCCCAAATTTAGTGCGCAAACTGCCGCCCAAAGTCCCTTGTGTTCCCGGCGGGCTAGTCACAGAAATTCGCACCAAACCGGTTTCGCGCGCGTAACTTAGCAAACGAGACACTGAGGAACGCGAAATCCCTAAATGTCTAGCTATCGTTCCCATCGTTTGCCCCTGCAGGTAGTACATCGAGGCAGCTTCGTGCGCTTGTTCTTGGCGTATGGTCACATTTTCTATCCTGACATGAACATTCGTTCAATGGTTAATCAAATTTGTTCATGATTGAGATAATTGAGTCACTCTAGTCTGGTTGATTGGAGAAATTTTTTGTCAATCGGCTCGATAATTCGCAATGGAGATGACGACGTGGCCATTCCTGCTTTGTCCTTAAAACAGCGAACTCGTTCCCTTACGGAGATGACCAACGACGAAGGAGTCGACGTTTTGGTGATCGGCGGTGGCGTTACTGGCGCAGGCATTGCCTTGGATGCGGCTACTCGCGGTCTAAAAGTAGCGATTGTGGAAGCCCAAGACTGGGCAGCAGGGACTTCTTCTCGATCCTCAAAATTGGTGCACGGAGGTTTGCGCTACCTCTACCAATTGGATTTGAAACTAGTGCACGAATCATTGCGCGAAAGGGGCCTCTTACTCACCAAAAACGCCCCTCACTTAGTCAAAGCCCAGCCGTTATTGTGGCCATTTCATAAACCCCTGTTAGAGCGCACGTATTCAACCGTGGGAGTGGGACTGTACGACGCGATGGCGCAGGCCGCTTACCCCGGGTCGGTGCCACTGCAACGCCACCACACTCGCAAAGGATCGCTCAAGTTGGCTCCTGCCTTGAAAGAAGATTCCTTGACTGGATCGATGATTTACTACGACTGTCGGGTAGATGATGCGCGTTTAGTGGTCACTTTGGTACGCACTGCTATTCGCTACGGTGCTTTGGCAGCTTCGCGCTGTCAAGTAGTGAGTATGACTAGGGATAGCCGGGGGCGGATAATCGGCGCCGATTTGGTGGATTTTGAAAATGGCGGCCAAAAGCTACACGTAAAAGCTAAAGCAATTGTCGTAGCTACGGGGGTGTGGACTGAACAAACTGAGGCTTTGGGCACTAAGTCGGGCGGCTTGAAGGTGTTGGCCTCCAAGGGGATTCACTTGGTGGTGCCCAAAGAAAAAATCAATTCTGAAGTTGGCTTATTTGTGCGAACCGAAAAATCAGTTTTATTTATCATTCCATGGAAACGCTATTGGCTGATTGGCACTACTGACACTGAATATCGAGAACATTTGCGAGAGCCAGTGGCGAATGCAGCTGACATTGATTACGTGTTAGAGCAAGCCAATAGAGTTTTGGCCAATCCACTGACGCGCTCCGATGTGATCAGCACGTATGCGGGTCTTCGCCCCTTGCTGCAGCCTAGAGTCACGAAAAATTTCGGTTCAAGTGATTGTAGCGAGGCTACTGATTGTGACAACGACATCAATAATGCTACTGACAAAGTGTCCAAAGTTTCGCGCGAGCACACAGTCAGTGAAGTTGCCCCCGGTTTGACAGTAATTGCTGGCGGTAAATTAACTTCTTACCGACAAATGGCTGAAGATGCTGTGGATTTTGTGCTCGGTGAGCGAGCCCCAGAATTACCGTCGGTAACCAGCAAAACTCCACTAGAAGGTGGCGCTAACTATTTTGCCTTGTGGAGCAGGCGCGAAGTGATTGCCCGAGAAAACAATTTATCGGTCGAACAAGTTGAAGACTTATTGGATCGCTATGGCGGGAATATTTTTGAAGTCCTAGAAATCGCGCAAGGTGATCACCAATTGGGTGAGCCTCTACTTGCAGCCCCCGAATATTTGGCGGCTGAGGTCGTTTTTGCTTGCCGTTTTGAGGGAGCTATGCATTTAGAGGACGTATTGCGCAGACGGATTCGCTTAGTCTACGAACACAAAGATTCAGGGATTGCGGCAGTCCCCCAAATAGTGGAATTGATGGCTAAAGAATTAGGCTGGGGACCAGAGCGCCAGGAAAAAGAAAGCCGCCACTACATTGAAACCTGTCAGGCCACTATGCGGGTGCGGGAAATCCATGACGAAGCGGAAGCGCAAAGCATAATGGAAGCCATTGAACCAATTACTCCGATGCGAGACTTCACTAACTGAAAGGCAAACCGGGAATGAGTGAGCAAAAGTTTGTACTGGCAATCGATCAAGGGACTACTTCGTCACGAGCCATTATCTTCAACCACAGCGGGGAAATGGTGGCTTTAGCTCAACAAGAATTTACCCAGATTTTTCCCAATCCAGGCTGGGTGGAACACGATCCCCAAGAAATTTGGGAGTCAGTCCAAGCAGTAGTTTCCCTTGCCTTGCAAAAAGCTGAAATTGATTGCAACCAATTGGCGGCAGTGGGTATTACGAATCAACGCGAAACCACTGTCGTCTGGGACAAAAATACCGGTAAAGCAGTTTATAACGCAATTGTGTGGCAGGATATGCGCACGGCGAAAACTATTCGCGAAATTGCAGGCGACCAAGGGATGGACAAGTTCCAGGATCGCTGTGGTCTAGGATTATCTACTTATTTTTCAGGGCCGAAAATCAAGTGGATTTTGGACAATGTCAAAGGAGCCCGCGAAAAAGCTCAAAAGGGTGATTTGTATTTTGGCAATACTGATTCTTGGGTGTTGTGGAATTTGACAGGTGGCGTAAATGGGGGAGTGCATTGCACAGATGTGACTAATGCTTCGCGCACAATGCTGATGAATATTGAGACTCTGCAATGGGATCAATCGATTTGCGAGGAAATGGGGGTGCCCACTTCGATGCTCCCACAAATCAAGTCGTGTTCAGAAATTTATGGTTACGGGGCGAAGGATTCGGCTCTGGACAACACTCCCATTTCCGGAATTTTAGGTGACCAGCAGGCGGCCACCTTTGGTCAAGCCTGCTTTAGTTCGGGGATGGCTAAAAATACTTATGGCACGGGTTGTTTTATGCTGATGAACACGGGTGAAAATATCGTGCGTTCTCAAAATGGTTTGTTGACCACTTTGTGTTACAAGTTGGGTGATCAGCCTGCTCGTTATGCTTTGGAAGGCTCAATTGCGGTAGCTGGCTCGCTGATCCAGTGGGTGCGCGACAACCTGCAATTAATTGATTCAGCTCCACAAATTGAAGATTTAGCTCTGTCGGTGGCGGACAGCGGGGGAGTTTATTTTGTTCCTGCCTTTTCTGGGCTATTTGCGCCTTATTGGCGCGACGATGCTCGGGGCTGCATCGTGGGGTTGACTCGGTTTCACAACCGAGCTCATATCGCTCGGGCTGCATTGGAGGCCACGGCTTTTCAGACTCGTGAAGTGTTAGAGGCGATGAATGCTGACTCGGGTGTGGAGTTAGCAGAACTACGCGTAGATGGTGGCATGATCGCCAACAGCACGCTGATGCAATTTCAAGCTGATATTCTAGGCGTCGACGTGGTGGCTCCGGTGGTAGCTGAGACGACTGCTTTGGGTGCTGCCTATGCGGCGGGTATTGCGGTTGGTTTTTGGCGGGGTGAAGCGGATGTGGTTGCTAATTGGCAAGAGGGCAAGCGTTGGCATCCTCAAATGGATTCCGATCAGGCCGATCGCCGCTATCGGTTGTGGAAGAAAGCCGTGACGCGCTCCTTTGCCTGGGTCGACGAAGACACTACAGCAATGGAGCAATAGAAGCTACAATACAATAGACGAAATGCATAGATTCACGCGAAGTTCTGCTGCTAGCGTTATGGCGCTACAGTGATTGTGGTCATACAACCAGGGATAACCTGTTCTCGGTACTAAGCGTTACTACGGTGCTGCAATATTGTGAGAACAAAACAGACATGGGGAGAAATCGGCCTAAAAAGAGCAGTGGCTCCAGGCTTTCTGGAGCCACTTATTTGCATGCACACCTTCTAATCATAGATATGTGTACGCACCTGCGTTTTGCACACTGTGGGTGCTTTAGGCATCTGCAAGTGCTTTATTGCTGGAATTTTATTCAATTGTTCTAAGTATTGTCTGTTCCGATGATTTTATAGGAACTCCCTGGGATCGTAGTCATCCAAGTCAATGACGCTCACCCGAGGCAATTTGACTTGGAATGCGTGAAAATCGTACTCCAAATCGTAGATTTCCAGCCCATAATCAGCCAATCGGTAGATTGCCGAAGACAAGTACTCCTTCAGACATACGACTGCCACCTTGTGACCATTGTCCAAAAGGTGCTGCAATTGGGGGACAAAATCTCCGTCGTGGCTCACCAAAACCACGTTGCCGCATCCTTGGTTGGCAATCGTGTCGAGTGTGCGTTTGATAGCTGTATCGGTAATCTTGACAGCCGAAGAACCAGTCAACGGGATTGGGCGATAGTGCATGGCCATGAGTGCTTGCACAAATCCCATGGGCAGTTCGCCGTCGACTTCCCGCAGGAAGAACAATCCTTGACAGTCTCTAGATTTCCAAATACAGCAACTCTTCTTGAGTACGCTATCCCACCGAGGACGCTCCTCAGAGTTTGGTTTGCGTCCTAGAATTGACATGCCCAACGTGGCGTCAATGTTTTCACCATCTACCAACAGGTAGGTCATCTCTAAATCTAAATCCAAATTGCTCATTGTTGTTGCTGTTTCAGTGCTGCTAGACGGGCTTCCACCTCTAGTTGAGAGGCATCGGTTTCGAGTTCTGCAAATTGTGCGTCAAAGTCATCTGCTGCCAACTCCATTTGTCCTTGTACTTGGGCTTCGGCACGGCGAACTTTTTCTTCAAAACGCGAGAACTCGCTGGTCGGATCCATGACATTGATGCTCTTGATGGCATCGTGTACCCGGGCTTGGGCTTCGGCAGTTTTCTGCCTGGCTACTAATTGGTCGCGGCGGGTTTTCAACTCAGAGAGGCGAACTTTCATCTGCTGTAGTCCGCTCTTTAGTTTCTCTACAGTTTCTCGTTGCGAGGTGATTAGTGGTTCAGTGCTCTTGGCTTCTTGTTCTGCCGCAATTTGTTTGCCAATGGCCACTTTGGCCAAGTTATCCCACTTGATGGCACCCGCTTCATCCCCGCTAGCTCGGCTTTGTTCCGCTTTGTTGGAGGCGGCCAAAGCTTTTTGTCCCCATTGTCGGGCATTGTTTACATCATCTTCGTAGTCTTTTTCTGCTAATCTGAGATTGCCAATTGTTTGCGCAATTGCTTGCTCTGCTTCGGCAATTTCATTGGTGTAGTCGCGAATTAGCTGATCGATCATTTTGGCGGGGTCCTCAGCCTTGTCAATTAGCGCATTAATATTCGCCTTTAACAATTGGCTAATTCTACCGAACACGGATTGTTTTTGTGCCATTATCCTTCCTTACCAGTTTTGATTTGACAAATAGCGGGCCTCTAATTCCAGTGTCTGTGATCCTTTGGCTTGTGCTAAATGGAAAAATTTATGCAAAGGGTCGGTATTTCTCGAGTTATTTGCCTATCTATGATTTTATTTCACAAATAGTTCAATGGTGAGTGCGACACGGGCAAGTGGATGCGCACCACCCGGCATAATACCGCGAACTTGGAGTGTCTCTAGCGGAATCTAGGTGGCCTGGAGCCAGGCGGACGCGAACCAGACCTGCCAGACCTGGAACCGGGGGGACCAAATTCAAATGGTTTAGGCGGGGGAGTACCTTTGCCTTTGTGGGGAGAGCCAAAGGATTTTGGTCGATGATGCCGCCGGGAGAACTGGCTAACCATGTCCAGGGCGCCGTCAATCACTTCCAGAGCAGTTCCCATCGTAGCCCATGCCCAGGGATTACTCATGTCAAAATCCCATGAATACGACTGGCTGGTTTGTGCTTTTTGGATGGCGAGGCGAGCTAGGCGCTCAGCGTTCGCCACCGACTGCAAAGCCTGCTGCGGATAGGATTCGAGTATTTGCTTGGCTTTTTCTAGCCCCGAGCGAGCCTGTGCAATATCGCTGCGCGCCTCCAAAGACAAATTCGAGCGCCGTCTTTGTATCTCGGAGTCGGCTTGATTCACCAAAATTTCTACTTGGTTGATGCGCTCGCGCGCCTGCACGATAGTGCGATTGCGAGCCTCTTCCGCTGAACGCAGCGGCTCCAAAGCGGCGTCTAAAGCTTCCTCCGCATTATGGATCCGCTCTAGAGCAACTAGCGCATCACCCTCGCCCCGCACAGCTTGCTGGGCTTGCTCAATTGCCGCATGTGCCTCGTCTACTAGTGGTTGAAACACTTTTTGGTCAGCCGCTAGCCGCGAAACATCGCTCAGATCCTGGGTGATGGAGCCAATTGCTCCGGTTAGCATTTGTCCCGCGTTTTGAATTGTTTGCCGTGCATTCGTAATGGCGTCAATTTGTAATTGGGCGAGCACGACCTGGTGTTGACACAACTCAGCCTTTTGAACGGCCAAAGATTTGTCCGTGCGAAGCACTTGGCGCATTTCTTCTAGCGTGGTTTTGGCATCCCGTAACAGTTGGCGAGCTTGGGCGGGATTGTCCAGCAGCGAGGCAATTGCTTGCTTAGAGTAGGCCGCTTGCAGGGCCTGAAGTTCGCTTTCGGCGTTGCTAACTTTTCTTTCTGTATCTGTGATGCGCTCGCCTAAGTCTACCGCTCGACTCTCCACAGAAGCCTGGGCATTTCTCTGCGCCTGGAGCTGCTCTAAAGCCGTAGATAATGGGGGTAAAACTCGATTTAGTTCGCGAGCAATCCCTTCAGCTAATTGCGCTTGCTCATTTAGTGAAGCAGCTGCGTCTATGCGGGCTAGCAACTGGTAGCTGGAGGCTAAACCCTGTTCGGCGGTAGTTATCGCTGACTTCAATTGGTCGAGGCTAGTTACCCCAAATTCAATGCTGGCGAAGCTAATCTCGTCCTTAGCGGTGCGAACTGTTTCGTCTGCGTACAACAGTTGTGTGCGAGCGTCTTTGACTTTCTTTTCCAATGCCGCTTGAGTTGTCTCTCGGCGCTGGCGGGAAAATTTTTGCCACTTTGAGTTTTTAAACAGAATCCAAATCACCGCAATCAAAACCACGACAACGGTTACCACCGCCACCAAAGATCCCACGGAGCCAGAAATAGGGGTAGCTAACTGGGCTAAATAAGCGGGGGAGACAAGCAAGATGTCCCTCCTTTGCAACTGCTACCCAAATGTCCCTCTGACCACCAGTTTACACGAGTCTTTCTGGGAATTTTCAAAAGGTAAGCGGCTGCTGAGATGAATTAAGCTGTCAGAGTAGCCAATTTATCCACTATCGGCAAAGTCTCAGAAGTGTAATTTTGGGTTTTGAAAGCAGTAGACTTGCTTTGCATCAATTTGCTCACTCGTGAACTCACACATGCGGAAGGGAGGATAAGTGCCTACCGGGAAAATTAAATTTTTTGATGAAAAAAAAGGTTTCGGGTTCATCAACGGCGACGACGGGACATCGGTGTTCGTGCACTCGTCCGCGTTGCCGGACGGGGTAGTTGTTGGAGCGGGAACTCGTGTCGAGTACGGGGTAGCAGATGGGCGCAAAGGGCCACAAGCCATCTCAGTAATTGTGGTGCCAGAGCTGCCCTCGCTGGCGAAAATACATCGGCGCAAGCCTCAAGACATGGTGACAGTGGTAGAAGACCTAATCAAATTGTTGGATGCTTCCTCAGATGATTTGCGTCGCGGACGCTACCCGGATAATGCCCACCAAATCGCTAAAGTTTTGCGGGTGGTGGCCAATGATTTTGGAGTGTAGAACACTTTTGTATGGCACCAGAGACCAATTAGCGTTATAGTGGCTGGTGGACGGCGGCCAATGGATGACGGTGGTCGTGTTGTTCGGCCACGCAAAACCAGGTAGTGAAGCTGCGAAGTGTGCGATTAGATAACTGCTCGGTAACTGACGAGTAGCTGAACCAATCGGGATAGGTAGGTTGCAGGTAACTGGCAACGGGGAATTTTGGACGGGCTAGTCAAAATGCCAACTGAGGTAACTGACAGAGTGGAAAAAACCAAGGGAGCCGGTGCGAAGGCACCTAAAAAAGACGCGCTGCTTTTGGATTCTATTGACTTTGCCCGCGAGGCAGCCGCCCAGATTGCGCGTCCAAACACAATTGGAGCACATCTGGGTGCGAATATGGTGGCTGGACGCGTTGCCTTGCATCTCTTTGAGTGTTTAGAGCCCGGGTATCCAGGCTGGACGTGGGCGGTTAGTCTTTCGCGGGCTCCTAGGGCTAAAGTTCCTTCTGTCTGTGAGCTAGATTTATTGCCCGGAGCCAGCGCGCTACTAGCTCCTGCTTGGGTTCCTTTCAAAGACCGCCTTAAACCGGAAGACGTCTCTCGTGCGGATGTCTTGCCCTATGAGGTTGATGATGCTCGCCTGGTTGACAATGCTGAACAAATTGACTTGGAGCAGGTGGATGCACTGGATTTTTTTGAGGCCGGTTGGGAACGCAAACGCGTGCTCAGTCAAGTCGGCCTCAATCGCGCTGCCAAACGTTGGTATCAGGGAGAGTGCGGCCCTCAGAACAGCTACCTGCGCGGAGCCACCTCCAAGCAAACCTGTCAAGCTTGTGGATTCTTGCTGGGCTTGAAAGGCTCTTTGGGTAGTGTGTTTGGGGTTTGCGCCAACGAGTGGTCTCCTGACGATGGTCACGTGGTGAGTCTTGACCACAGTTGTGGGGCACATTCGGAAACCGACATCAAGCAAACTGGCTCAGAGTTGCCGGTGATTCATTCGCGAGTGGATGATTACAGCATCGCCACTTATAGAGCGCGCCGCCTTCGTTCCAATGAAGTCGGCCAAACAGAGAGTCAGTCGCACAACCAGCCACATAACCAGACGAACACCCAGGTGGATACCCAAACAGAGTAAGCAAGACCTAAGTGCGGCCAAGCGGCTGCCAGAAAGTTCATGAACCAGTGTCGAAAACATTTTATTCGCTTAGATTCTACAATTTTCGACTGTGGTTCACCGGAAATCTTTTTGCTTCCTCTGCCACTTGGATGCAGCGAATTGCCCAGTCGTGGCTAGTTCTTACGGTGCTGACAGACAATAGCGGCACCCAGTTGGGGATTGTCACCGCACTACAATTCTTGCCATCACTCTTATTTTCGCCCTTGGGGGGCGCGATTTCGGATCGGGTCGAGCGCCGCCACCTGATCCAGGTTACTCAAGCAACCACCGGTTTGTGTGGACTAGTTTCAGGAATTTTGATTTTCACTGGCATAGTCCAATTGTGGCAAGTATTTGTTCTGGCTTTCTTGGCCGGTTGCGCGCAGGCCGTAGATTCACCTGCTCGCCAAGCTTTCGTCTCTGAGTTAGTGCCAGCTGGGCATTTGCCCAATGGTGTGGCTCTGAATTCAATGGCCTTCAACTTGGCGCGTCTAATTGGGCCAGCTGTTGCCGGATTAGTCATCGAATGGGTTGGCATTGCCCTAGTGTTTTTCATCAACACCGCTCTTTTTGCCATTCCGGTTATTTTGCTGATTCTGATTCGCCCCGGCGACCTGCAATATGCCCCCAAAGTTAGCAAACGGGAAAAAGGACAAGTCCGGGCAGGATTTCGCTACGTTGCCAAACGCCCAGACATCATCATGATTTTGATCGTGATGGGAGTGATTTCTGCGCTAGGACTAAACTTTCAAGTCTTTTCCGCTCTTATGGCCACCCAAGTTTATGGTATGGAAGCTGGTGAGTATGGTCTCATGAGTACCTGCCAAGCCATTGGAGCAATCGGCGGCGCACTGATTGCAGCTCGCCGAGAACACCCCAGATTGCGTCTCATCCTAGCCTTTGGGTTCATTTTTGGAGTATTTTTAGGAGCTTTGGCTCTCGCCCCAAACTACCAGACCTATTTGTTACTTGCCATTCCCATGGGATTATTTTCAATTTCAGTTATTACTACCGCCAATGGGGCAGTCCAAATTAGTACAGCTCCGGAATTGCGGGGACGAGTTATGGCCATCTACTACATGGTGTTTTTAGGCGTCACTCCCATTGGGTCGCCACTAGTTGGGTGGATTTCCGATGTTATTGGCGCTCGCTGGGCGGTAGGAGTTGGGGCTCTGGGCACCATGGGGGTGAGTGCGATTGTCGCTTTATGGGGCTTTTGGCACTACCACTACCGGATCAAACTCGACTCCGAACATCACCGCCTGCATTTAGTCACCTCAGTTGGCGAAAATGATTCTGTCAGCGAAATTGCCTCCGCTGACAAAACCCGAAAATAAATAAGCACACCGCATTTCACGCAGGTCCTGCGCATCGTGTACCACACATTACGTACTACAAGCGTTCAATCGTGTAATCCAAGCACTCCAATAAAGCCGCGATATCTTCAGTGGCAATTGAGGGAAAACTAGCAATTCGCAACTGATTGCGTCCTAGTGCCCGGTAGCCCTCGATGTCGAAAATTCCTGCTTCGCGCAAGCCGTTAGCCAAAGTTGCCACATCAATTGCCGGATCGAGATCGATAGTTGAAATCACGGGACTGCGCCAAGCTTCGTTTTCCACAAAGGGAGTCGCAAAATCGCGGGCTGCCGCCCAATCTTGCACTAATTTGGCACCTGCGGCAGCTTTTTGATACATGCTGGGCAAGCCACCCTTAAACAGCATCCACTGAATTTGCTCATCCATCAAAATCAGTGTCGCCACAGCGGGAGTATTGACCGTATTGTCCTGGCGCGACATTTCGATTGCTTTAGTCAAATTCAAAAAATCTGGCACAAAACGATCCGTGCGCGCAGTCAACTCCTTGGCGCGTTCAATTGCTGCCGGAGACAAAATTGCCCACCATAATCCGCCGTCAGAACCAAAAGCTTTTTGAGGCGAAAAATAATACGCATCAACATCGTGCAAATCGATTGGTGCAGCTCCAGCAATCGATGTTCCGTCCACCAAAGTCAAGGCCTGAGAGTTGTCACTTACTCGATAAATGGGGGAGGTCACACCAGTGGAAGTCTCGTTGTGCGCATAGCCGTATGCATCCGATCCATCTGCTTGCACCCTCGTCAAAGAACCATTTTCGGCTTCGTCCAGGGAGACGGTTAGCCAATTAGCTTTGCGGGCATCTGCCGCAAACTTTTTGGAAAACGAGCCAAAAGTGGCAAAACGAGCTTGAGAGCGAATCAAACTGACTGCAGCAATTGGCCAAAATGCGCTAGCTCCACCATTTCCTAGAACAATTTCGTAATCTTCAGGTAGTGAAAACAATTCAGCTAGGCCAGCTTTGATACTGGCGACACGCGCTTTTACCGCAGGCTTGCGGTGGGAAGTCCCCATCTCAGTGGATTTATGCAGAACTTGCATTTGTGCTGGTCGAATCAGGGACGGACCTGCACCGAATCGCCCATCCTTGGGGCGCATACTCTCAGGGGGAAGCGGAAAATTTGCCATAAGTACACGGTAGAGTACGGGCACAGCAAATATGTGGATTTGTTGAGGTTTGGACGTTAGAAAATTT
This sequence comes from uncultured Actinomycetaceae bacterium, assembly GCA_965120455.1. Taxonomy (GTDB): domain Bacteria; phylum Actinomycetota; class Actinomycetes; order Actinomycetales; family Actinomycetaceae; genus Scrofimicrobium. The sequence continues at coordinate 13,765 of CBCPNB010000015.1, forward strand.
GTTCGATTGCGCATGCATAATAGGAAGCATATTGGAAGGAAGTATGGGTGAGCGCAGACGAGCTGATTGATACTACGGAAATGTACTTGAAGGTCATCTACGAGTTGGAAGAAGATGGCGTGACGCCTTTGCGGGCTCGTATTGTCGAGCGTTTGGGGCATTCTGGTCCTACAGTTTCGCAAACGATTGCGCGAATGGAGCGCGATGGGCTCGTGATGGTTAGAGCGGATCGGCGCTTAGATTTAACTGAGCGAGGGCGCGCATTAGTGGCGGACGTCATGCGCAAACACCGGTTGGCAGAGCTACTGTTGCTCCACGTCATTGGCCTGCAGCGCAACGAAGTTCACCGAGAGGCTTGCCGCTGGGAGCACGTCATGAGTGTGGCTGTCGAGGAGCGACTAAAACAAATTTTAGGACAACCAGAAACTGATCCTTTCGGCAATCCAATTCCTGGCATGGGCGCCCACGATTCACAAGAAATCAGCGTGGAAACTTTGGTTCGCGATGATCGAGAACATGTGGGTAGGTTGGTTCGCATCGGTGAGCCAATTCAGGCCGACCAAGATTTACTGAGTAACTTTGAAGCAGCCCAACTGCGTCCCGGGCAACGCATCCGGGTGGTAAAACAGGATAACGGGTATCGGCTCTGTGCGGTTTTACCCGCAGGGCACGATCCTGCCGAGCAGATCTGCGTGTGGATTGAAGATGTTTACGCGTCGCATCTGTTTCTAGTAGCAGAGTAAGGATTTCCAATCTTCGTATGAAAAAAGGCACTAAGACCCTTGCGAATTTACTAGTTATTCCAAAGGTAAATTATAACTTTAGTTACTATCCGTACAACAGGACACATTAGTATCCAATCCCTGAGAGAAACTGCTACAGTGTCTGTGGACACAGTCCTAGTGAACGGACTGGGTACGGCGCTCACTGGTAGCCGAATCTGCATCGTGGTGAGTGCTGACGTAACGATGCAGAGCGGGGGAACCATTTTTGGTTGCCGAGCTGCTGTCTGCGCTTTTGCAGGTGGTTTCACTTGGGCACTTGGGAAACTGAGTGTTGACCTCGGGGTGAGATCCTCTAGGGAGGATAGGGTGCTCCGACCCTAACCCGACAGCTAACCTCGTAGGCTCGGACAGGAGAGACATAGTGACGGTAAACCGAAAGGCTCCCAGGCATCGTTTGGATCAGCCTACGATTACTCCACTCACAGGTATTGCCGAAAACCTGAGCTTGAATAATATGGCAACTCGCTCGGTTGCTGCATCGGTTGCCGGTGTTGCTTTTGCGGCAACATCTACGCTGGCGGCCAGTGGTGTTGCAATTGCGGCAGATGTAACCCCTGAGGCTACGCCGCAGACTAATGCGACTGATGTCGACGAGTTTGTGGCGAATTTGGTGAACTCCACTTCTGACACGGTGGTTTCCCTAGATGTTGAGTGGGAAGCCGGGGACGAAGTTGGCGTGGTCGCTGTTTCAGCAGAAGAGGTGGAAGCCGAGTCGGCTGAAGAAGAAGAGGTGGTAACAACTACTACCACCACCACAGACACCACGAGTACCCAGGAAACACAAAGCGAAACTACGGAGACAACGACGACAACAGTGTCTTCCTCTAGTGTGGACACTTCTTCGATTGTCAGTGCAGCTTTGAGTTTTGTGGGGGTTCCCTACGTTTACGGTGGTTCAAGTCCGTCCGGGTTTGACTGCTCTGGTTTTACTCAATACGTTTACGCCATGTTTGGTATTGATTTGCCACGCACGGCAACTGCCCAGGGTTATGCAGGTACATTTATATCTGCTTCTGAGGCTCAACCAGGCGACTTGGTGTGGCACTCTTACGGTCACGTGGGCATTTACATTGGTAATGGCCAGGTGGTCGAGGCTACTACACCCGGCTCTACGGTGAAAGTCAATAACTTGTGGGGCAACTATAGTTTTGTTCGCGTTGCTTCTTGATAACGCAGAATTGGATCCAGTGTTGCGGCTATTTTATAGCTGTAACACTGGATTCTTTTTATTAACTCTTAGATTTGTTTAGGTTTTTAGGTTGTTTGGGATTCTGGTTTCTTTTGAATTCTTTGGTTTCTTTGCTAATTTTTTTTTGGACTCTCTGGTAGGAGCATGATTGGCAGCTAGTGTTGTAAAAGTTTTTTTGCTTCGAAAGCGTTGGACACGACCCGCCAGACTTTAGGATTTGGCGGGTGTTTGCTCGATTAGTGCTCGCAAGATAGCAGTATTTTTAGGCACAGCTTGCCGGGTGACAATACTTTCACGTTTACCAACTACAATAGTTACGCAGCGCGTATTTACCAGAGTTTTGTGTGCGGTATTACCAGATAGTGTTCTCAAGCATTTCTTGGAACAGGAGGGTGAACATGGCAGCGGCAGAGACCAAGCGGCAAATAGTGGTGGGAATCGACGGTTCACCTGAGGCGATTCGGGCCGCCAAGTGGGCAGCCAAACAAGCTCAGCATGAGGGGTCGCGGGTGGTGTTGACCTGCGTCTGTGCTTTAGCTTCCTATAGTGCAGCTGCTTTGGATGGCGGGTTTGCCATGCTGGACGACCAGACGTTGCGAGAAGGAGCCCAAAGAGCTGTCGATGAAGCGGCTAAGCAGATTGAAGAAGAAACCGGGTTTCAGGTAGAAACTAACGTCGAAGTGGGGGATCCGGTGAGTGTGCTCACTGAGATTTCCAAAAATGTGGATCTGATTGTGATGGGTTCGCGGGGCAGAGGCGGCGTGGCTGACAGGCTTCTTGGTAGTGTGAGTGCTTCCTTGCCGGGGCGTGCTAAATGTCCCACAGTGGTGGTTCCTCCCCATAAGTCAGGTAAAGCCTTCATGCCCATAGAACGCATTGTGGTGGGTACCGACGGGTCGAAGGTGGCGTCTAATGCTTTGAAACAAGCTGTTTTTGAGGCAGAAAACTGGGATGCGAAACTAACTGTGGTAACCGCGATTCCTATTTCTAACGGGGTGAGTTTCATGTCTTGGCTCCCGGCTGCGATCGATCGCAGTGAAATCATTGCTGACGTAAAACAAGGATTAGACGCGGCTATTGCCGAGGCTACTGCTGGACGCGAGGTGCGCATTTCTGGGCATGCATTAGATGGGTCTCCGGCTGCCCTGTTGACTGAGTTTTCCACGGCAGTAGATTTGATCGTGGTGGGTTCGCGCGGTGGTGGCGGGTTTGCTGGCATGTTGTTGGGGTCAACTTCGCAAACTGTATTGGAGCACTCGACTTGTCCAGTTATGACCGTGCCCTCTAAGCTGCGGGACGAAGAACCAGAACACCCGGCTAGTGGATGGAAACGCAGGTAGGGTCCAGGCCCGGGTGTGTAGTGGATGCTGAGCCTTCACGAAGAGTGCATTCTAAGACTGGTTCAAGCCTGAATATATAACGGATACC
>CBCPNB010000016.1:0-12061 GCA_965120455.1 uncultured Actinomycetaceae bacterium
TACTTTGCACCTCTCCTGTTTCCTAGCGCAACAACTCAAACTCGTTAGACCCGCTCGAATCCTAGCTGCGAATAGACGCGGAAAGCCTCGGGCATCTTTTTCAAATCCAAGTTCAAAGTCAACGAATCATAACCCCAAGTTTGCACACGTTTAGCTAATTCCGAGATCAAAGCTGAAGCAATTCCATTGCGGCGATACTCTGGCGCAACCATTAAATCCAACACATAAGGTTCACGGAGCGCATCCTCCCACGGTGGATCTAAAACACCGAAAATAGCCCCAATCAACTCCCCCTCCAGCCAGGCGCCAATCAGCGAATCATCCAATAATTCCCCAAAAGCTCCCTCAAAAATCATCCGAATTTGATCTCCGGCATCCAGCAGGCTCTCCATAGCCGGTTGCTCGCCATAAGCCACCACCGACAATACCGCCAGCGCAGGAATGTCGTACGCAGTCAAAGTTGCTAGTTCAATATCCTTTTGAGAGTCAGTATCTTGAATCTTAGTGATGCCTGCTCGTAGTGTTAGTCTTTCCATAACGTTAACACTAAACCCAAAAACGTGATTCAGGTCAAATCTACTTCAATAATTTGTCGACAAATCACTCTCCAGTAGTCGATAATCAGCAAATAACCAATAGCTAGTAACTAACAACCAACATTCAACAACTAACTCTCTATTGATAGTCAATCGACAACCAACAGAGGGCAGTTAAATCCGCCAACTCACTCGAACCAACTAGGCTAACTGCTAGTTCCCGTAAATCCCCGGTGTCTTTTGTGTCCTATAGCTCTTTACCATGGGCTGCTAGTTGCCGGTTGCCGTAAATCCTGGGCAGCATCAAACACACCAACATGCCAACTACTACGCAGCCCATCTGCACCCAGGCCACGCTGTGCATAGAACTAACCACAGCCGAGCTCAAAACAGTTGCATCCCCTGATGCTTGCACCAAAGCGTAACCAGTAGTAAACATTGGCACGAACACGGCAATCCCGAAGGGAGCAGACAAATCGCGGAACACTGTGTAGGTTCCAGAACCTGCTCCCGCCATTTGGGAAGACAAACCCGACAAAACAACTTTCATGAAAATAGTGCCATTTCCGCCCAAGCCGAGTCCAATAAAGAACAAGCTGGCGGCAAACATGAAGAACCCGGAATCAGCGGTGTAGAGTAGTTGAATGACTGCACCAATGAGACAGAAAATCAGCACGCAAGCACTAACGTAGCGTGGCTCGCGCTTATTGGCTAAAGGTGCAACCGCCACGTTACCGATCGTCATCCCGACATACATGATGCTAGTGGCATAACTGGCCACTGAGGAAGTCGAATCAAAAATCATCGAAAAACGAATTGTGTTAGTCATACAAGCCTGCATCAAACCCTGGGTCAAAAACAAGACCACAACTGGCAAAATAAACTCTTTACGAGCCATAAATTTGCCGTTCAAAATCGGATTGGCGGCTTTTCTTTCAACAACAACCAAAACAATCAAACAAACTAGAGCGCAAGCGATAGTCGCCAAAGTAGTGTTATTTAGCCAACCCGAGTTTTGACCAAATGTGGGAATACACAAAGCCAGTGAGAAAAACAAGATGATGAAAACTCCACCAAAAATGTCAAAACCAGCGAACCCTTTCTTCTCCCCAGTTTCTTTCTTCATGGTGAACAATCCAACCACGAAACAGATGGCTGCAATGGCGGCACAAATGTAGAGGATCAAACGCCAGTTGCCCGTTGCGGAATAGGTAAGGCCCCCAACTGTGGGACCAAAAATGACCATACCGCTAGAAAGCGCCATGTAGATGGCAAAACCAGTGCCAACTTTTGCTTGCGGAAACTCACTGGTGATATAGGCGATAACTGTTGGGGCAATTGCGGCAGCTCCAACCCCAACCACAAATCGAGCCAGCAAGACCACAGAGATTGCTCCGACAGGAGCCAGCCCAATGGCCAACTCGCCAATTGCCAAAAGCGCGATACCAAATAAGGCAGTACCACGACGTCCAAATACGTCTCCTAGTTTTCCTAGCACGGGAGCACAGGCAGCCATCCCCATGTTCATCGTCAAAGATATCCACGTCGTGTAAATGTCGTTAATCCCCCAAGCACTGACGATATAGTTTGGGACTGAAGCCGTAAAACCACCGCATAAACTGACCAAAGCAGCTGCAATTGCAAAAGGCACAAAGCCTTTCTGGTAGCTTTTTTCTACCTTAGCCTCCATGAAATTCCCCTTTTGTTTCGACCGGTTACAGGATTCACCCCTTACAACCTGGATCTATTCCACAGCCTTCGCCATGCCCACAATCAACGCAAAAATAGCCGTTCAACTAGTTCAACTAGATAAATGCGCTCAAGCCGACGACACACTACGCTGTATTTCGCCGTTTGCTTCACCGTTGAAGCTACTCGTTGCGGGCACAACCAGTATTGCCGAGATAAAACCTGCTCGGCATTGCCAGTCTAAAAGGTAGTTACCGTACTCTCAAGCAAAAACTAGAGGTAGCACACCAAAAGTCCAAATATTTGCATCCAACATAATCAATTAAATGTAGAGCTGTGGTTCTCGCATCAAAGCAAAATCGCAATCACATTTGACTTCATTCATCGATCTATTAGTTGCCGGCACACCAGTTGCCACACTATTTGGCGGAACATCCTTGACTACCACCGCGTTAGCCCCGATCTTGGCATTATCCCCGACTGTGATTGCCCCCAAAACCTTGGCACCAGCACCAACTACCACCCGATTACCAATCGTTGGATGTCGTTTACCTGATTCTAGCTTTACTCCCCCCAGTGTCACACCGTGATAAATCAACACATCATCGCCAACTTCAGCTGTCTCCCCGATCACTGTGCCCGTGGCATGATCGATAAATACTCTTCTCCCCAAGCGGGCAGCCGGATGGATATCCACCCCCGTTATTGTGCGAACTAGTTCCTGTAAAAATCTTGCGGGCAGCCTCCAGCCGCGAATCCACAGTTCGTGTCCCACTCGATAACCCCACACCGCATGTAAACCCGGGTAAGTTAAAGCCACCTCAAACAAACTAGACGCTGCCGGATCCTGTTCGCGAGCACACCTCACATCTTCCAGGATCATTCGCCAGATGTCTTTTACTCCCAAGCCTTGGCCCCCTCAATTCACTACCCGTTTGAACGGTTTGGTTTACTAGCTGGTTATAGTCTAATCGCCTTGATGCGTCCTCCTTCAATATTGGACACCAAACGCAAAGTGGTTGGCAGAGTACTCTACCAACCACTCGTTACCAAAACGCTACCATCAGCCACAAAGCTAATCGCAGTCAATGCATAGGCAATTTAGTCCATCAGATCTTGATAGAGCAGCGTGGTCAAATAGCGCTCACCAGTGTCGGGCAAGAAAGTCACAATCCGCTTGTCAGCATTTTCAGGACGCGCAGCCACTTCCAGAGCTCCAGCCAACGCTGCACCAGAAGAAATACCCACTAGCAGACCCTCTTTGGCGGCAGCCAATTTAGCTACCTCGATGGCGCGCTCACCTGGAATAGTCAACACCTCATCTAGGACTTCGCGCTCCAAGTTCTCTGGCACGAAGTTTGCCCCAATCCCTTGAATTGCGTGAGGACCAGCCTGACCTTGACTAACCAGCGGAGATTCAGCTGGCTCAACCCCAATCACTTGGATCTGTGGATTTTGCTCCTTTAGAAATCTGCCCACTCCACTGACGGTTCCCCCTGTGCCAAAACCAGCAACCAAAATATCTACTTTTCCGTCAGTGTCTTGCCAGACCTCCTGGGCTGTGTTTTGATAGTGCGTCTTAGGGTTAGCTGGATTCTCAAATTGTTTCGCCAAAATTGCGCCCGGCGTGGAACGCACCAATTCCTCAGCGGCCTGGACCGCTCCTCTCATTCCTTCTCTCGGGTCAGTCAATACCAGTTCTGCCCCGAAGGCTCGCATCAGTGCTCGACGTTCCTTACTCATCGACGAAGGCATAGCGATTACCACTCGATAACCGCGAGCAGCTCCCACCATCGCCAAAGCGATCCCTGTGTTCCCCGAGGTGGATTCTACAATTGTGCCCCCGGGTTTGAGCACTCCTGCCTCTTCTGCTGCCTGGATAATCGCTAAACCGATACGATCTTTGACTGACCCGCCTGGATTGAAAAACTCGATTTTTGCCAACAACTCCACCGGCAAGTTCTCTATCAACCTGTTGATGCGCACCAGTGGAGTGCGGCCAATAGTCTCTTCGATCGAAGTAAAGATATTCCCCATTAGTCTTCCTTTACAGCTCATCCGAATCTGGTTTCACGATGCGCGCCAGCTAGATGTGTGCTCCCTGAGCAACTAGATCTGATTCGTTAGACAGAGGCAGTCGGAGGGCAATAAATCCACGTAGGTTTTTGGCGCAACAGCCCAGCTTCCCGCGTTTTGAACCGCTGCCTCTAAATACACGCGCAATTTTGACAACGCCGACCAACCGTGCCGTCCGCAGCTGGTTCACACATTAGCTGTCCTGCAGCAGATTCAGCGAAGTCAGAGCCAAAAAATGCGGATTGCTTCCGTTGGATACGTTTAGCAGATGGCAGCACAAACCGCGTGGAACACAAAATCACACCCACGCCACGGTAGATCACCACGCTAGATTGCTGCACGTGGACAAGTCTAGACAGATTTTTGACTCAAGGGAATCTCTCGTCTCAAAACTCCAAGTTGCTTGATTTCGGGTTCAGCTCTTAGCAGCTCAGCCAGTTTCGCTGTTAGGTCAGGTAGTTTTTGGCTTTCTGCAGCGATTTCTATCAAAACGTTTTCACTCCAACGTACGGCGACGACATCCCACTTTGTGCGCCGCAACTCAGATTCTACTCGCCCAGCTAGAAATGTCGGAATCTTCACACCGTACCAATTTAGTTCACGGACTTCGACTATTTGCGCCGCCTGGATGACCTCGTGCACAGCCTGCGAGTAGGCTCTCACCAAGCCGCCTGTACCCAGTAGAATTCCACCAAAATAGCGGGTAACCACAACTACCACGTTTTCCAGCTGGTAGCCATTGATTACCTGCAGCATCGGCAAACCAGCAGTGCCCGCAGGTTCTCCATCGTCCGAAGAATGAGTTTGTGGATTCAAACCCGGCAGAGTCACCACGAAAGCTGAGCAATGATGGCGGGCATCTGGATATCGACTGCGACAATTGCTCACAAATTGGCGAGATTCATCAATCGATTCAGCTCTAGATAGTTGGGCAATGAAACGCGAACGTTTGACTTCTAATTCGGATACCGCGAGCAAATCCTTTGTGACAGTCAACACTTCTAGCAGCAGCCTTCAACTAGTGTTCTGGTTCTGGCTCTGTAGTTGTTTGTGGGTTTTGCTGTGCTTGCCGTTGTTGGCGCTCCTCAGGACTGAGGCGCACCCCAAATTTTGGCTGTTCATCCGGGCGAGAACCAAAATCGGTAGGCGGCAAATTTTTTGCCTCTAGATTCTGGGAGGTCGTCGCTGAATTTTCCTGTCCGCCGACAGTATTCGCTGCTGTTTGAGAGTTTGCGCCCAAATCAGCGCCCTGGGCGCCGGCATTGGGCGACTTTTCAGAAGGGGCCCCAAAGCGTTGTGAATTCTCACTCCCCCCCGAACCCGGATTAGTTCCCGGCCCATCCGGGTGGCTAAAACTAGAACCATATCCAACGTTATTGTTCATAGTCGCGCGCGCAGAGCGAATCGGCATTCCATCGGATTGTCCCCCAGGTCCGAGATTGCCTGGAAAACCCTGCAAGATTTGAAATGCTCTATCCGCCTGCGCAGAAATCAACAATGCGTAGCGACTGGCCATGATTTGTGATCGCGCCATGTATTGGCGACGCTTTCCCGACCCCAGCAAAGAAATTGCTGACAATAAAACGCCAAAACACACGCCGATGACTATGCAGGCTCCAATCCAAATAATTGACACTGCGGGCTGGAAGATCATCAACATCAGTCCGAGCAAGAGCCCCCACGTCAATCCCTGGCCTGCGCCTTGCAGTGCCATCTTCCCGGGAGTGATTTTGCCTACCACTTTTTCCACAACGTAGAGGCCGGAGCCAACAATCGAAACGGTGGCTATTTCGATTCCCTCTTGTCCAAGCTTGGAAACTGCTCTTACTGCTTGCTCATAATTGCGAAAGGAAGCGACCTCCACGCCTTTAGGAAATTGTGCCATGCCTCCGAGACGGCCAGGTGTCGTAATCATTGAGTCCTCCTGAACTACAACTAAGTCAACCCTAAACAACTTGCGGCACACTGGAAAATGACCACGCGTAATCTAATTCAGCTAACAGCAAAGAAGTTAGCTTGTCTGGAACGAACCAAGGGTGAGACTACGTGCCCATTCCAATAGGATGACCCTATGACTAACTTGAACACTGTCTCCAAAGATGCAGTAATGCAGGCCTTGGCCTCCGTAATGGATCCAGAGTTGGGTCGCCCAATTACCGATTTGGACATGGTTGACTCCGTGGAAATTGAGGGTAACCAGGTCAGTGTGAAGGTGCTGTTAACCACGGCTGGTTGTCCATTGCGCGACACAATTAGCCAAAATATTCAGGGGGCAGTTAGCAAGATTACAGGCGTTTCCCAGATTGAGGTGCAGCTGGGGGTGATGAGTGACGAGCAAAAAAAGGCTCTGCGCGAAAAGTTAACCGGTCACACGGAAAACGAAATTCCCTTCAACCGAGCGGATTCTCTCACTAAAGTAATTGCGATTACATCGGGTAAAGGTGGAGTAGGCAAGTCATCCGTCACCGCTAATCTGGCTGTAGCCTTAAGTAAGGAAGGTCTCAAAGTCGGAGTGCTAGACGCTGACATTTACGGGTTTTCGATGCCAAGAATGCTAGGCACTACGAATTCACCTACAACTTTGGACGGCATGATTATTCCACCACTGGGAGTAAACGACGTAAAAGTTATTTCCATTGGCATGCTAGTTCCCGAAGGTCAGCCAGTGATTTGGCGTGGCCCTATGTTGCATCGGGCATTGCAGCAATTCTTGGCGGATGTATTTTGGGGTGACCTGGATGTATTGTTGCTGGACATGCCTCCAGGAACAGGTGATGTGGCTATTTCGATTGCTCAACTGCTGCCCAGATCGGAAATTTTAATCGTGACCACTCCCCAGGTGGCGGCAGCAGAAGTAGCTGAAAGATCTGGGTCGATTGCCGCACAAACTCACCAAAACGTGTTGGGTGTAGTGGAGAATATGTCGTATTTGGTTCAGCCAGATGGATCTGCGTTGGAAGTATTTGGCAAAGGCGGGGGGCAGATTGTGGCCAAGCGCCTCACCCGCATTTTGGGGTACGAAATTCCTTTGTTGGGACAAATTCCTCTAGAGGTCGAGTTGCGCCAAGGTGGGGACAAAGGTGTGCCAGTGGTCGCTAGTGAACCCTTGAGTAAAGCCGGAGAGGCCATTGCTAGCATCGCCAAAACTATTACTAGTGGTGGTCGCGGTCTAGCCGGGAAGCGTTTGGGAGTGTCGCCAGTTAATTGATCAGCCCAGTTAGGTGAGTTGCTCCAGCCATCTAGTCTACTCTGGCAACTAATTTACTTTAGTTGGCTGAGTTTCCTAGCCAACTAATCTGTTTTGGTTAACTGACCTACCCTGTGAGCTAATGAATTTTCAACTGCAATTAATCGAGTTTCACTAAATACATGTTCTCGTGACAATTGCATGCGTCTTATACAGCGTAAGACGATATGGTTGACTTGATTTTGTTATCTTTGTCTGTCGATTTTATGTTTTTGGAGAGGAAATGGCCACTGATAAGGCGCAAGTGTGGGCATACTGCGAGGAAAACGCGGACGAGCCCGAAGCTCTTTTTGTAGCCCGACAAGTGGCATTGGAATTAGGAGCGGACCCAATTACTCCAGCAACAGGTGCTCTGCTGCAGACTTTGGCAGCCACTCAAGGTTCTAGAGCAGTGTTAGAGGTTGGCACCGGGGCTGGTGTTTCTGGCTTGTGGTTGTTGCATGGCATGGACGCTGACGGCGTCCTGACCACAATTGACCCCGAGGCCAAGTTTCAGCGCGCCGCCCGCCAGTCTTTTCAGAAGGCTGACATTGCCCCACATCGCTCCCGTTTCATCAATTCGCGCGCTTTAGATGTATTACCCAGATTGGCGGATTTAGCTTACGATATGGCCATTATCGATGGTTTGCCCGAAGAAACTCACCTTTACGTTGAGCACGCAGCTCGCCTGTTGCGCATTGGAGGAATCCTAGTAATCCCAAATGCTTTGTGGTTTGGGAATGTGGCTAATCCGGCTAAACGCGATCCGCACACGGTCATAATGCGCGAAGTAGTAAATGCCCTGCAAGAATCGCCCAGTTTCATGGTGAGTATTTTGCCGGTTGGCAATGGCGTCACTATTGCTCTCAAGCAATAGAATCGCAAACACAATGTTTTTAGGGAGGCTTTCTCCATGAATAATCCTCTACCATCAATTTAGAATACAGTCAGCCAGTTGTACTCAACCAGATAGGGGAAGTTATTCCGGGACAAGTAAATCGAGTTATTTTGGCGAAGACCGAGGCAATTCGCGTTGTCTACTTGGCGCTGGATGCAGAGGCCAAGTTGCCTGTCCATCCTGCTCCCGGTAACACAATTATCCAAGTAGTTGAGGGTGAAATTGAATTTATGCTAGATGGAACAGCTCACCGCTTACGAGCCGGAGAGGCCATTGCGATGAAGCCGGGCGCACTTCACGCGGTTGAGGCAATTACTCCCAGCAAAATGATGGTGACTGCGATTACCAAGGCATAAGGCAGGAGCTCCTTTCCTTACACGCGCGAGACAGCGAACAATCTAAGACTTCAAAAACTTCGATTTCCGCATGCAGCAAGCGCCCCAGCAGCACCTGCGCTACTACCCGTATCTACCCCGACCTGCCGCTTTCAATCCAGGACAGTACCTCAACAAACAAACTCTGTACCCCCAACGGGATTTGAACCCGTGTCGCCGCCGTGAGAGGGCGGTGTCCTAGGCCGCTAGACGATGGGGGCCTGAACCGCTCGTGCGATTCTGCTGGGGTACTAGGACTCGAACCTAGACTAAATGAACCAGAATCACTCGTGCTGCCAATTACACCATACCCCATGGTGTGCTGTTTGATAAATCCGGCGAGTCATCAACCAACAGAAAACAAGACTAGTGCAGACCAGGGTCTCGACTCAACTCCACTAAGTGAGGGGTTTACCACGCTAAATTGTCGCAGTAGAAACACCGAAATGCACCAAGCGTAAAACGCGTCCTATTCTTCGTCTTGCTCCTGCGCAAATCGTGCCAGTGCCGCCTGTAAACGCCGCAAAGTTGAGTCTTTGCCTAGAATCTCTAGGCTCTCAAATAGTGGCGGAGAGACTTTGCGTCCGGAAGTAGCTACGCGTACGGCTCCAAAAGCTAGACGCGGTTTCAAACCCATGTCGTCGATGAGAGCAGTTCGTAGAATCCTTTCCAGTTCATCGGCCGTAAAGTCTGCAGCTGAAACACCTTCGAGTAGCTCGATTGACCGCTCCAACACGATCCCAGCCTCATTTTTGAGAGTTTTCCAGGCTGAAGCTTCCATGACTAGCTCTGCATCGTCTACGAATAAGAAGCTTAGCATGCCCACAGCCTCTGACAAGACCTGGATCCGAGTTTGAACTAGTGGCGCAGCTGCTTGCAACACCTCTTGTTCCCGTTGAGTGAGGTCGTTAAACAATTTTGCTGAAACTAGGCCAGCCTCCCCTAGAAATGGCACTAAACGACGGGTAAAGTCATCTACTTCCAGCAGTCGAATATGGGTGGCGTTGATGGCTTGACATTTCTTTTGGTCAAATCGCGCCGGATTTGGGTTCACATCCTGAATGTCGAATGCATCCACCATTTCTTGCATGGAAAAAATGTCCTCAGTGGGGCTAATTGACCAACCCAACAGTGCTAAATAGTTCAACAATCCTTCGGGAATCATCCCATTTTGGCGGTGCAGCAACAAGTTTGACTCGGGGTCTCGCTTCGATAATTTTTTGTTGCCCTCCCCCATCACATAAGGCAGGTGTCCAAATTGGGGAATATCTTGGGCGATTCCTAGATCTACCAGTGCTCGATAGAGGGCAATTTGCCGGGGAGTAGACGACAGCAAGTCTTCACCTCGCAAAACGTGGGTGATCCGCATGAGTGCGTCGTCCACGGGATTTACTAGTGTGTAGAGTGGGTCTCCATTTGCCCGCACAATCGCATAGTCGGGCACGGAACCAGCTTTGAAAGTAACTTCTCCCCGAACTAAATCCACGAATTCAATGTCCTCGTCTGGCATCCGCAAACGGATTACGGGTTGGCGACCCTCAGCTCGAAAAACAGCTACCTGCGCCTCAGTTAGGTGGCGGTCAAACCCATCGTATCCCAGTTTGGGGTTACGACCCGCAGCCTTGTGGCGCTCCTCAACTTCTTCAGGAGTCGAGTACGATTCGTACGCATATCCGCCTTCTAGGAGTTGCTTGACGACATCGCGGTAGATCTCTAGGCGTTCCGACTGCCGGTAAGGCGCATAGGGGCCGCCTTTTTCGACTCCCTCGTCCCAGTCTAATCCTAGCCAACGTAAGGATTCGATAATTTGGGTCAAGCTTTCTTGGGAGTCTCGTTTGGCGTCCGTGTCTTCGATCCGAAACACGAAAGTGCCCCCCGTGTGGCGAGCGAACGCCCAGTTGAATAGACAAGTGCGAATTAGTCCCACGTGAGGAGTACCAGTTGGCGACGGACAAAATCTTACGCGCGGCTTGGTGCCGTCAAAGTCGTTGCTAGTCATGATTTACCAGCTTAACCTGCAAGTAACTAAGTGAGAGAGACAAACCAAGTGAAGTTTAGCGCGATATTTCCTGCATCCGGGTAGCACGAGCCAACTATCCAGCACTGGCAAACTAAAGTGGATAACATTTTCTTCACCCGAGCTTTACCCGGGTGGAGCTATTCTAAAAACTATGAGTTTAGTGGTTTTCAACGAGAGACAATTGCGCGAAACAGCTTCCGTTAAGTGGACGCAAGGAGGTGCTGACGCGATTGGCGTGGGTGTGGCGGAAATGGATTTTGGGACGGCTCCTGCGGTGGCCAACCGCCTACATCGGGCAATTGACCAAGGGTTGTTGGGATACACGCCTAAATGGACGGTTGGTCAGGTGGCAAAGGCTTTGGCTAGTTTTCAGCACGAGTATTTCGGGTGGAATATCGATCCAGCTTGGGTGCGGCCTGCGAATTCTGTGCTGCAAGTGTATCGGGCGATGATTCAGCGTTTGCTGCCAGCGGGCTTACCGGTAATTGTGCCAACTCCGGCGTATATGCCGTTTATGCCGATTGCCCGTGAATTAGGGCGGCAGGTGGTAGAGATTCCATCTATCCATCAAGAAAATCTGGGTAGGCGCGTTAGTCCAGCAGAAGCATGGACACTCGATTATCGGGCGATTGAGCAGGCTTTGCTACAGCACGGTGGTGGCCTGGTGGTGTTGTGTAATCCTTGGAATCCAACTGGACGAATTTTATCTACCAGTGAATTGTTGCAATTGTCCCAAGTGGTTCGAACGGGTGGCGGCTTGGTTTTTGCAGATGAGATTCACGCACCGCTTACCCCGGCACAAGAGTTTACTTCGTATGCCTCTTTAGGGGGTAGTCAGGCGGCACACACTGTTACTGCTGTGGCTGCGTCCAAGGGGTGGAATATTGCCGGTCTTCCAGCAGCGCAAGTGATTTTACCGGATGAGAATTTGCGTCACCTGTGGGACACACAGGTTGCAGGTGGAGCGGCGAATGCCAGTGGTGCGGGAACTCCCACCGCGTTGGGGGCCATTGGGGCTGAGGCTGCCTATTTGCAGGGAGGCAAATGGTTGAGCGAAGTGCGGGCGCAAATTTCAGCGAATCTAGACGTTTTGGATCAGGGGCTGCAAGGAACCCGCTTGGATTACACGCGTCCGGAAGCCACATATTTGACGTGGATTGGTTTCCAGCACTTAGATTTAGGTGGCTTGACTCCACAGCAGGCTCTAGCTGAACGCAATATTTTCGGTATCGCGGGGATCAG
>CBCPNB010000017.1:0-13580 GCA_965120455.1 uncultured Actinomycetaceae bacterium
GGCTTTCCGCGTCTATTCGCAGCTAGGATTCGAGCGGGTCTAACGAGTTTGAGTTGTTGCGCTAGGAAACAGGAGAGGTGCAAAGTATTTGCGGCAACATCAACGCTTTCATCACGGAGACAATACACGGTATCTAGTCGACTTTATTTACTGACATTCGGGCAATATTGGCTCTATCATCATGCGCAAGCGCTAATAGTGCTTTAGTAGTGCTATTAGCAGTGACTAAGTTGGCTTTGCTTTGGGCGGGGACAGTATTTCTTCGAGCCAGGAAACAAAGTCATTTCCAGTCATATAGTAGTTGGAATAGGCAGATCTTAATTCAACTGAACCAAGCATTTGCATTACCTGGTTCAACGGATCGATATGTTCTTTCCGCCATAAATTTATCAGACAAAGAGCTTCATCCCTGTCTTTGTCCTGAATATTTCCCTTAGCTAGACTCTTGCCAGCACGGTTTATTGCGTTCTTGCTAGGCCTTTCGCTGGACAACTCCATGTGAATAAAACTCGCAAATAGCGTCTACAGTGATTTCTACATGACCAGGTTCCCCAGGAAGTAGCCCTCTTCTTGCATCCTTCCATGGTTTTTCGGAGTGAACTCGTTCACGAAGGTTCTCACCAGTCCAATCAGCAAATTTGCTAGATATAGACTCCACTGTCTCTTGTTGTTGTACCGGTAATTTTTTACTGTCACCTATGCGATCCAGGTCCGTACTGTTCAGCAAGAATTTTCCGCGATGATGTTGGAATAGTTCGGGGATAACTGGACCATGTACCCAAGCTCCAATTCGAGCAGCAAAAAACGGTACTCCGAAGCGATGTAGATGCTCTACTTGAGCATAAAACACCATTTTTTGCAGCTTCATAGTAGTCACGAAATCAGAGAGGTGTAAAATACTTACGGCCACATCGACGGCCTTAACAGCTCTTACCATGATACCCCTCCCCGATACAGCCACCGTATCACCAACAGTAGTGAAGGTTAATAGTCTGTAGGGGACATCCAACCCCCCAACAGAGTATGGAATTTGGATTTAGGATGCATGGAGTTTAGTCGGATTGTTTTCCACAAGCGTGTCGTACTTAGGGTTTTCCACAGGAGTTTCATTGAGAGTTCGTGTTTTGCTGGAGGGTGTTAGAAACTAGATCAGGTTATCGAGAAACAGAGGTTAAGCGAAAGATAGGGAGACGGCAAAGAGAACAAGAGGGAAGAAACGTTGCAGCAGCTACTAAACAGTTGATAGACAAACTACTTTGAGGAGAAAAATGGCCACGAGAAAGACACCGAGCAAACGCGGATCGCTCTCCTTGGCTGTTGTTTTTTTTGATTTTGGCGTTAGTCGGAATTTTTAGCGTTCTCAAGCCAGGTGACTCCACTGAAGATCAAACCACAGCAGATATTCTAGCCGATAACAATTCACAGGCTGCACAAAATTTATTAACTTTGACAGTAGCTGCTGAGGAAACGAGAGAGCAAGCCCCAGACTACGATCGCGACTATTTTGGAGACTCGTGGGCAGACATAGATCACAATGGTTGCGATACGCGTAACGACATTTTGGCCAGAGACTTGACCGATATAGAAATTGACGCTGATGGATGTAAAATCCTGAGCGGCACTCTCCAGGACCCCTATTCAGGTGAAACCATCAACTTTGAAAGAGGACAATCCACTTCCAGCAAAGTCCAAATTGACCATGTCGTTCCTTTAGCTGACGCCTGGAAAGCAGGAGCCTGGCAATGGGATGACTGGCAGCGACTAGAGTTTGCTAACGACACCTTAAACCTCGTTGCAGTTAGCGGTTCCCTAAATAGCCAAAAAGGTGCCCAAACTGCTGATGAGTGGTTGCCTCCTAATGAAGACTTTCAATGCACGTACGCGATTGCACAAATCAATGTAAAAACTAAATGGGATCTATCAGTCACAGAATCCGAGCAACAAGCACTCGCAAAAGTATTATCCACCTGCCCTGAAACATAAAACTAAGACACACTGACAGGTACAGTTACTCATTTCTCTCCCTCAATTGTGCCTAAGTCATCCGATAACAGGAACAAACAACAGATTCTAGGGATTGCCTAGAGGGAAAGGTAGGATTTCTGAGCCACAACAATGGTCCTAGCATCTGTGCTCGCACATCCAAAATAGGAAATTACGTAAACGAATAGCTAATCTGTAGAATCTTCCCAAAGACGATGAAAAGCATCATTTTGAGTTGCCAAGATGTTCTCCGCCAGGTAGGCTGTGTTTTCGCTTAGCCTTGGCGGGTTTTCTTGGCTAGATCTCACGAAAAATACCCACCAAGTCTATGTAAACAATGAGATTATCTTATAGAGTTGTCCCGGCTGGGTAATACGCCCGCTAAACACTAGAGTAAGAGAGGGCTTTATGTCGATCAATCGTACGGAAGTTGTTGCTGCCATTGCTGAGCGTGCTGGTCTAACTAAAGTTCAAGCCGAAGCTGCTCTGGCTGCTTTCCAAGATGTTCTAATCGACTCTTTGTCCAAGGGTGAGGCGGTAAAGGTTACCGGCTTGTTCTCGGTTGAGCGTGTCTCGCGTTCCGCGCGCACCGGACGCAACCCTCGCACCGGTGAAGAGATACAGATTCCGGCCAGTTATGGGGTTAGTTTCCGCCCAGGTCTGTCACTGAAGAAAGCTGTCGCAGGAAGTAAGTAAGCAACAACAAGTCGGCCTAGGCGCCACATATGTTGCTAAACAAAACATGGTAAATAAAACACAGTGGGGGATGCTTTGTATCCCCCACTTGCACCGTTCGCTCACGTTACTCTTCCTAATTTTTGATTACTTTCACTCCGGTAATTTTCTTTCTCCTAGCTTTTAGATGTCTAGGCAAAGAATAATCCAATCAGGGAAGAAAATGAGAAATTCCAGTTGGATTGTTAGTCCCAAACTGGAGAAAAATCCCTGTAGATACTGAAAAGAAAATTCCGTACACCTACTAACATTGTTGGCAAAGGCAACTATAAAACATAATCTCTACCCGATGGTTGCCAAACAGGAACTATGCTAGCTCTAGGAATCACTTTTTCTAGAGACTCACCTTGAAACTCACTTCCCGGTGATATTAGGGCTTCCCCGTCATGCACATGAAAACCAGAAAACCAGATTGACCCAGACCTCACGGCTTACTGGCTTTATGACTAATGGCCAAAGTGTCCTCTTGTTGTAATTTAGTCTTGCGGTGACGGATGACCACAGCTACTATCGCCAACACTATCAGTGCCAGGACTGCCCAGGCTCTAGGATCACCGGCGATAGCGTAGAGGATTGCTTGCCAAATAATTATCAATCCAGTTCCCCACAACACGGCTTTGATTGCTACACCTGGAATAAGTGCCAGAGTAAACCGGGGCCATTTCATCCGCACAATTCCGGCTCCGGCAATGACGGCAGTTTGGAACCCAATGGTGAAAAAGCACAGAGGAATTAGCGGTAATCCCCACCGGTTGAGAAATTTTGCACCCGTTTGAGGGATTGGTCCCTCAAAGAAATTAGCAATAAAACCGATAACAGTATTTTTTTCGCGCCCTTTGAATGTGCCTTCAACCACTAGTCTGCCTAGCCAATAACATACCTGCGCTTGAATAAATGACATGACAAAAACAAATAAATAAAGAGCAATACCAGTACTAGCCCACGACGGTACATTCATAACTTACTCCTGTATTTGCCTTAGCAATGTGGTACCGAATTGGCGTCCAGGATACAAGAGTGCGACGTAGCCTCTTCAACTTTGGTACAGACTGAATCCAACATGTGAGAAAGCTAGTGAACCAGGCTTATGGCGGATTACCCCGAGGGCTTAAGCGACAGACAATCCGCTAGATGATCTCCTAGGAAAGATAGACGAGAAAAGAAGCCCGCCAGTACGCCATCGGGGACTCGAACCCCGAACCCACTGATTAAGAGTCAGTTGCTCTGCCAATTGAGCTAATGGCGCAAAGCCAACACCTACAGTCAGTGCAACTCCGGGGCAACTACAGCCCGGACAACGAGAACTCCGTTCCAACCTGGAGCTTCGCTCATCTTGCCAGCCAGCGCTAACACCCGACTAACCGCACAACAGATGACTGGGCGACCGGCTACTCGAATCCAGCTACCTGAACCAGGAAGTTGCTCTAACTACTAGCGCAACAAACAGGGTAGCCATCAATCACGGTTGTTGGCAAATCTATGGCGAATTTAGTGGTAGGTATCGCAAAAGAATGAGCTAGTTCCGCCAGAGGCTGAGCGCAACTACACTGATAGTCTTATACCCAGTTTAAGGTGAACTAAAAGCAGATGAACTAACACTAGAATTGCCACTAGAATCGGCTGCTAAATGGCAACCAGAAGGGGACCGATGATGGCTGACCAGCCGGGAACTGAGCCAAAATATCGTTACAACGCCAAAATGGCGGGTGAACTCGAATCCAAATGGCAAGAAATTTGGGACAAACTAGGATCGTTCAACGCCGATAACCCAACTGGCTCACTAGTGGGAGAGGCAGCCAAAAAAGATCCCTGGTTTGTAATGGACATGTTCCCCTATCCATCGGGCAAAGGCCTGCACGTTGGACACCCACTGGGCTACATCGCTACTGACACCATGGCTCGGTTCATGCGGATGCAGCAAAAAAATGTGCTTTACACTCTGGGCTACGACGCTTTTGGGCTGCCAGCCGAACAATATGCCATTCAAACTGGGCAGCATCCGCGCATCACCACTGAAGATGCGATTGCAAACATGCGCAGCCAACTAGCCAGACTGGGACTATCCCACGATCAGCGGCGCTCATTTGCCACAATCGAGGAAAATTACGTTAAGTGGACGCAGTGGATCTTCCTGCAAATTTTCAACTCGTGGTACGACCCCGAGTATCCTAACCGTGAAGGCACTAGAGGATGTGCTCGTCCTATCAGTGAATTGATTGCGCAATTTGAAAACGGTACTCGCCCAACTCCAAGCGGCAAAGCCTGGGGGGAGATGAGTGCACTGGAGCGCTCTCAAACCTTGGATGAATACCGTTTAGCCTACCTTTCTGAGTCTCCAGTGAATTGGGCTCCTGGACTAGGAACTGTGCTCGCTAACGAAGAAGTCACCGCTGATGGACGCAGTGAACGCGGTAACTTTCCGGTGTTTACCCGCAAACTTCGCCAATGGAATATGCGGATAACTGCTTACGCCGATCGCCTAGTCAATGGGCTAGAAAACTTGGATTGGCCAGAGAAAGTTCGCTCAATGCAACGCCATTGGATCGGTAAATCGCGTGGCGCAACCGTCACTTTTACGGTTCCAGCAATTCTAGATCCCTATTTGAGTGAATTGAAGGTGTTCACCACGCGGCCTGACACGCTATTTGGCGCTACTTTCATGGTTGTTTCCCCAGAACACCCTCTTTTAGGGCAAGAACTGCCGACGGTTTGGCCAGCAAACACTCGTCCGGCCTGGACTGGCGGTTTTGACAATCCGCGCGCCGCGATAGATGCCTATCGGGCACAGGCAGCTGCTAAAACTGAGCTAGAACGCCAAAGTGATTTAGGAGAGAAAACCGGCGTATTTACTGGTCTGTTCGGCATAAATCCGGTGAATGGTCAAGAAACGCCAATCTTTACCTCCGATTACGTGCTGATGGGATACGGTACAGGTGCAATCATGGCCGTGCCTGCACACGACGAACGCGACTTTGCTTTCGCCAAGAAATTCGATCTAGACATTGTCACTACGATTCAGCCCACTCCAAGCGATGCCACTAGCGCGGAACTGGCGGAATTCGAAAAAGGTGAATCTGCTTGGACGGGGGATGGCGTCATTGTGAACTCCAGTTGCACTGGTTTTTCGATTGACGGTTTGCGCAAACAAGAAGCAATTGACAAAATTTTGGGCTGGTTAGAAGGGCGCGGGGTTGGTACAGAAACGATTACCTATCGTTTGCGCGACTGGCTGTTTAGCCGACAACGCTACTGGGGGGAACCATTCCCTATCGTCTACGATCAAAACGGAGTGGCGCACTCCCTACCCGAGAGCCAGCTGCCGGTGAAATTACCTGAATTAGACGATTTTTCGCCTCGCACATTCGATCCAAATGATGCAGATTCTCAGCCAGAGACCCCTCTGACTAGAGCCCAAGATTGGGTGAACGTCACTTTGGATTTAGGTGATGGTCCCAAAGAGTATGTGCGGGACACGAATACAATGCCCAACTGGGCGGGTTCATGCTACTACGAGCTGCGCTACGTGGATCCCCATAACGAACAATGTTTGATCGACCCTAAAAACGATCAATATTGGATGGGACCACGCGCTGACAAAAAGAGCGGCGGCGTCGACCTATACGTCGGTGGGGTTGAACACGCGGTCTTACACTTGTTGTACTCGCGGTTTTGGCAAAAAATTCTCTTCGATTTAGGGCATGTTAGTTCGCCTGAACCATTCCACAAATTATTCAACCAAGGCTATATCCAAGCTTATGCTTACACAGATGAGCGTGGAGTATACGTCCCGGCAAACGAAGTCGAAGGGGATGAAAAGTCTGGGTTCACCTGGAAAGGCCAAGCAGTCAACCGTGAATACGGCAAGATGGGCAAATCGCTGAAAAATATTGTGACCCCAGATGAAATGTGTGCGGCTTATGGTGCTGATACTTTCCGCGTATTCGAAATGGCCATGGGACCACTAGATGTATCTAGACCGTGGGATACTCGCACTGTGGTTGGCTCCTATCGTTTCTTGCAGCGTTTGTGGCGCAACGTGGTGGATGAGGAAACCGGATTAGTCACGGTTAGCGACGAGCCAGCAGATTTAGAAACCCGAAAACTAGTGGCAAAAACCATTGCGGTGGTAACCGAAGAGTTCACCCACATGCGCATCAACACGGGGATCGCCCGGATGATTGTCTTGAATAATTACCTGACGCAAATGCCGCAAGTGCCACGCGAAGCTGCAGAGGCACTAGTGCTCATGGTGGCACCGGTTGCACCCCACATCGCAGAAGAACTATGGCAAAAGCTAGGACACGAGACCTCTTTGGCACATGCCGACTTCCCGGTAGTGACCGACGAGTCCTTGCTTGAAGAAGACCTGGTTACCTGTGTTATTCAAATCAATGGCAAAGTGCGCTCTCGCCTGGAGGTGCCTGCCAACATTGCAGAGGATGATTTGCAAACTCAAGCTCTAGCAGATGCCACAGTTATCAAAGCACTGGAGGGAGGCTCCCCACTCAAGGTGATTGTGCGCGCTCCTAAATTGGTGAATGTGGTGATTCCTAAGAAATAATTGACAGCGATTTCCAAGAAATAATCGATTAATAATCAATTGTTTTCAATTGGTATCCCAGGGTTTTAATCGAACTGAGCCAATTAACAATTGCAAGGGATTGATGTAGTTGTCGCTGCCGTATTTTGCTCCCCAGTGTAGTGCGCCAGGGGAGTGTCCGGCGATAACTACGCCAATTACTTGGCCAGAGCTGACTTCATCCCCCCTAGAGACACTTGGTTCGACTGGCTCGTAGGTGGTTCGCAAACCATTTGCATGTTCGATTGAAATCACCGGTCGTCCCGCTAAATTGCCCGCATAGATTACGGTGCCAGAGCCAGCAGCCCTTACTTCTGTGCCAATTTCCACGTCTAAATCCACCCCGCGATGTCCAGATAACCAAGGTTGTGCGGGAGGATCAAATACTCTGGCTACCACGATGGTATCTACTGGAGCTTGCCATTCTTGACTAGCTAAAGCATGGGCAGTATCCTCCTGCCTGCTCCAAATCACACTGGGCGTGAAAAAAGCGATTGCTGCGACACAAATTGCGATCACCAAGCGACGCAATTGCTGGTGAAAAAACACTTTAGTGTCAAAATTGAGGCGAGAAGGTTGCCAGGTATCGTTGGCTGATTCTTTAAGAGTCATCCCATCAAAATAGAATCGCGTCACAGGTAGAGCCAGAGCGGGGTTGAGAGTCTGTGGAAAACCCCTGCAGATTCTCTCTGTGGAAAACTATTTTATTGGAAAACCCCCTATGTTAGTGAATTTCTCCAAACATCCAGAGCAATAATCTATTTGCATGAAATCACAATTGCCATAACTATAATGCATAGAATCTAGAGAAGAACAAACGAAAATCACTGCAGCGAAATAACCCAAAACTTTACCCGTTTCACACTCACCAAGGCGCATCCAAGTGAGCATTTGCACTAGAATTCGTAGAGTCTGTAACTAAGACCAATATAGTACAGGCAAATATTTCGCGCATTGCCAAGTCGGGAAGTTGCTTCCTGATAGTCGTGGCAGCAGTCCTTGGCGAGCATGCATGGGCGTGGATATGTGGACACATTGACACGCATAGCCATGGACGTGTCGACAGACATGGCGTATGGATGGCCGACGTACACGAGCATGGACAGTTGACGTGCAGGTATGCAGGGGGAGCCATGACTGCAATGCCAGGGTTCTTGGAAAATAGAACAAGTAACTGCAATTTGGGCAGGTGTGCTACCGGCCAACCAATTTTGGAGCCGAGCGGACTCGTTTTGGTGAGCCGTGCCGCAAGGCATTCTTGCCCCCGGGGCTGTCTTGACAGCGAAAGGACGATCATGGCTGTTGTCACCATGAGTCAACTTTTGGACAGTGGCGTCTACTTTGGTCACCAAACTCGCCGCTGGAATCCAAAGATGAAGCCATATATTTTGACTGACCGCAACGGTGTCTATGTAATCGACTTACAGCAGACGCTAACTGACATTGATGTGGCCTTTGATTTTGTAAAGCAAATGGTCTCTCGCGGTGGGTCGATCCTATTTGTGGGCACCAAAAAACAGGCTCAAGGATCGATTGCCGAACAGGCTCAGCGCGTGGGTATGCCCTTTGTGAACCACCGGTGGTTGGGTGGAATGTTGACCAACTTCCAGACAGTTTCCAAGCGTTTAGCTCGTCTCAAGGAACTAGAACAAATCGACTTTGAAGATGTAGCGGGCTCGGGGCGCACCAAAAAAGAACTGCTCATGATGAGCCGCGAAAAAGAAAAGCTCTCTAAGACTTTGGGCGGTATCCGTGACATGGGTAAATTGCCCAGCGCCGTGTGGGTGGTAGACACTAACAAAGAACATTTAGCAGTTGTGGAAGCTCGCAAACTAAATATTCCCGTGATTGCTATTTTGGACACCAACTGTGACCCGGAAGAGGTTGACTACGGTATTCCCGGTAACGACGACTCGATTCGCTCAATTGCATTGCTGACCCGAGTTATGGCCGACGCCGTTGCGGAAGGTCTGCTGGCTCGTTCCGCTTCCAAGCAGGCTCAATCAAATGAAGAGCCACTAGCTGAGTGGGAGCGTGAACTATTGGAAAACTCGGGTGAGGACACTGGAGACAGTGCTACTGACGGTGCCAGTGCTTCCACAGAAAAAGCCGCAGAACAGACAAACACGGCCGAGACCGCTGAAGCAGAAGGCGAGTAAAGAACGACAAGCAAAATTTCCGGTGAACCCGAATGCACGATGGCTTTACTTGGAAATTGGAAGGAATAATCGATGGCAAACTTTACTGCCGCAGATGTGAAAGCCCTGCGCGAACAAACTGGCGCAGGCATGATGGATGTGAAGAATGCTTTGGCCGAAGCCGACGGTGACAGGGAAAAAGCTCTGGAGATCATCCGCCTCAAAGGTTTGAAGTCGCTGTCAAAGCGGGAGGGACGCGAAGCCAATGCTGGACTGATCGTTGCTAAGGTCGCGGGTGACGCTAAAAGCGGTTACATGGTAGAAATCAACTCTGAAACCGACTTCGTGGCCAAAAACGAAAAATTCATCGACTTTGCCAACCAGGTGTTGGAAGCAGCGCTCAACGCTAATGCCTCTACTGTGGAGGGGCTATTGGCTGCTCCAGCTGCTGGTGGCACGGTGCAAGACTTAGTCGACCAAATGGGTGCGGTCATCGGTGAAAAAGTCCAGGTACGCCGCATCGCGCGCGTCAGCGGTGAACACGTTGACGTCTACATGCACCAAACCTCGGCAGACTTGCCTCCACAGGTGGGCGTAATGGTAGCAACGGATGCGGCTGCTGCTGGGGAAGCCCACAATATCGGCATGCACATTGCTGCTTTCCGTCCATCTTGGACCGACCGCAACTCTGTGCCAGCCGACGTCTTGGACAAAGAACGCGACACCTTGACCAAACTGACTCTCCAAGAAGGCAAGCCCGAAAACATTGTTCCCAAAATCGTTGAAGGCCGCTTAAATGCTTTCTTCAAAGAAAATTGTCTGGTGGATCAAGACTATGCTCGCGATCCAGGAACCACAGTTGGAAAATTGCTGTCTGGTTTAGGTGGCAAAGTGGAAGAGTTTGCCCGCTTCAAAGTAGGTGACTGACAAAATCTTTACAGCGCGAACTCGTTTAGCGGGTTCGCGCTTTTTGGCGCTCTCCACTCTCATCCGCTATGTTTTGAAAGAACAAATTGACAGTTAATCGGCGGCCATTCTGCGTTTAGTCCAAGATTGGTCCACTTTTGGCTTAAGATTGGTTTGTTTGAGGATAGGTAAATTTGGGCACAAATTATGTGGCGTGGTTCAACTGGCAAAGAAAGGTCATCCATGAGTGGTAAAGCTAGGCGCGTATTGCTGAAACTTTCAGGTGAAGTCTTTGGAGGCGGCAAAGTTGGCTTAGATCCAATCGTGGTGTCTGAAATTGCCAAACAAATCAGTCAGGCAGTGCGCCAAGATATTCAGGTGGCAATCGTAGTTGGAGGCGGAAACTTCTTCCGAGGGGCTGAGCTGTCAAAACACGGTTTAGACAGGGCTCGCGCAGACTACATGGGCATGCTGGGCACCGTAATCAACGCACTAGCAGTCCAAGATTTTTTGGAGCACGAAGGGATTCCCTCCCGCACCCAGACCGCTATTCACATGACTCAAGTAGCCGAACCATACATTCCCCTCAAAGCAATTCGCCATATGGAAAAAGGACGAGTTGTGGTATTTGGTGCAGGCTCGGGAATGCCTTTTTTTTCAACCGACACAGTTGCCGCCCAAAGAGCTCTAGAGACTCACTGTGATGAATTGTTGGTTGCTAAAAACGGGGTCGATGGCGTTTACGATTCCGATCCGCGCGAAAACCCGCAAGCAAAAAAGTTCACTCACTTGACCTACCAGGAGGCCTTGCACCGCCAACTCCAAGTAGTTGATGCAGCCGCATTCGCACTTTGCTCAGAAAACGGATTGAACATGAGGGTATTTGGAATGAATGGAACTGGCAATGTCACTAAAGCAATTGTAGGTGAAGAAATTGGCACCCTGGTTACTCATTAAACCAGCCAGTAGACTATCTAAAGGACGAGCCAACAGACAAGCTGGATAGCACATAATACAATCGCTAGGTAGTAGATGCGGCGATGCCACTTAAAACGTCGTGCAATCTACCTAGATGAAGCAAGAAGCTGTAAAATCTGGGCAGTTCGTGGTGGCAGATATTCGCCAGATGCTTGTGTGCAGTATACAAACACTAAAACGAAGGAATCAAAACGATGATAGATGACATTCTACTTGAAGCTGAAGACCGCATGGGAAAAGCCGTTCTAGCTACTGAAAATGACTTTGGAAATATTCGCACGGGGCGAGCTAATCCAGGCATGTTCAACAAGTTGATGGTCGACTATTACGGAGCGCCCACTCCATTGCAACAATTGGCATCCATCAACATTCCCGAGGCGCGAACCGTTTTGATTCAACCCTTTGACCGGGGAGCGGTAAACCAAATTATTGAGGCAATTCGTGTAGCTGATTTAGGTGTGAACCCTAATGATGATGGAAAAGTAATCCGCGTAGTACTGCCCGCTCTGACCGAAGAGAGACGCAAAGAATACGTGAAACAAGCGCGGACACGAGCTGAAGAAGGCCGTATCCAAGTGCGCAATTGCCGTCGCAAAGCAAAAGACCAGCTGGAAGTTCTCAAAAAAGATGGTGAAGTCGGCGAAGACGAAGTGGAGCGAGCCGGAAAAGAGCTAGATAAGATCACTAAAGAACACACTGACCAAATTGACCAGATTCTAACCGCCAAAGAAGCCGATTTGTTGTCAGTGTAGTGGGTTTTGCAGCCATCTCATTAAGTTCGATCGATATTAGCTTCCAGAGCCGATAAGTTTGGTTAGTGTCTGATAAATCTGTGTGGCGTCAGGTATTTGTACCTCTTCCTACGCCCCCCAAGGAGCCTTTGCCTGCTTCTGGAAAAGCAGGACGGAATCTTCCCGCCGCCTTTGTCTCAGCCATCATCATGCTGGGGATAGCGGCGCTAGGACTATTTTGGAATCGTATCGTCTTAGATGCATTCATCGCTGTTTTGATTCTGATCGCTTTGTGGGAGGTAGCTGGAGCATTTGCGCGCGACAAATATTACGCGCAACTACCTGCCCTTTACGTGGGGGCAATTGGAATGATTGTCGCCGCTTCATTTGGGTCAGTGTTTTGGCTAGCAATCGCCCTTTACCTGACTTTTTTTCTAGTCGTGTTGTGGAGGTTTTTTTTCGCGCCACTAATCAATAAAACAGATTCTTCCCCCATTCAGGACATCATTATCTCGGTCTTTATGGCGGCCTATATTCCATTCACCGCCTCATTCGTGATTTTAGTGTCAGAAGCTTCTAAAAATACTCCTTGGCCGTTGATGTTTTTTATCGTCATTGTGGTGTGCTCCGACATTGGCGGCTGGTTTGCGGGAATCCTATTTGGAAAACACCCCCTGGCTCCACGTATTTCTCCTAAAAAAACCTGGGAAGGACTATTTGGTGCAGTCCTTCTATCAGGGTTAGCCGCTTGGGGGGCAACCTACTTGTTGGAAATCGACTGGTGGTGGCTGTTTTTGCTGTGTGCAGCAGGCTCCCTAGTTGGCACGATTGGTGATTTGACGGAGTCGCTAATCAAACGCCAAGTAGGCCTAAAAGATATGTCTGATATTGTCCCTGGGCATGGT
The DNA here is from genome assembly GCA_965120455.1 of uncultured Actinomycetaceae bacterium. Classification (GTDB taxonomy): domain Bacteria; phylum Actinomycetota; class Actinomycetes; order Actinomycetales; family Actinomycetaceae; genus Scrofimicrobium. The sequence goes on from CBCPNB010000017.1 coordinate 12,956, forward strand.
GGTCTCATGGATAGGCTAGATGCGCTTTTATTTGCCGCACCTGTTTTCTACATCATTTACCTGGCAGCTCTCGGCTGAAATAGAAAAGAGCCAATAAAATGGTGGCTAATCAACAACGACGCGAAGTTCGTCCCACAGATCAGCCTCCCGAGGGAGCCCAATCTGCGGACGCAAAACCAATTTTGAGCTTTACCGCTAAACGGCGCGGCAAACCCGCTTCACATTTAGCAGACTTTGATGTACCTAGGCGCAAAGCTTGGGCCAAAGAAATCGGCTTGCCACCTTTTCGAGCAGACCAAGTCTCTAGACACTATTTCGGTCAAAACCTAGCGGACGTCACGCAAATGAGTGACATCCCTGTTGCTTTGCGGGAAAAAATTCAAAACACGATGCTTCCCACCCTGGTTCGCCTCGAGAGCCAACAATTAGCCGACGGTGGTTTAACTATCAAACACTTGTGGAAACTCTACGACGACTCACTAGTGGAAAGCGTCTTGATGCGCTACCCTCAACGCACCACGCTGTGTGTCAGTTCCCAAGTTGGTTGTGGAATGGCCTGCCCCTTTTGTGCCACCGGCCAAATGGGACTAACCAGAAATTTGAGTGCCGCAGAAATCGTTGAACA
>CBCPNB010000018.1:0-6120 GCA_965120455.1 uncultured Actinomycetaceae bacterium
GTTAAACAGTTGGTTGTCTGACAAATTTTTGCCAGACAACCAATTAATTGCCAATCAACAATACAAATCTACTGCTAATCTACAGTAAACATACAGCAATTATTTAGAATAATTGCCTATTCATCCGTCATTTTCCGGCGATAAAGTCCTCGACTAGCTGACGTGCTACACCATCTTCATGCTGAATTGCTGGAGACTTCATGAAGTAGGCTGATGGTCCCTCAATTGGACCACCAATTCCCCGATCTAGGGCAATTTTGGCAGCCCGCAAAGCATCGATCACAATCCCCGCTGAATTCGGTGAATCCCACACTTCTAATTTGTACTCCAAATTCAATGGCACGTCGCCAAAGGTGGTGCCTTCCAGGCGCACGAAGGCAAACTTGCGATCCGTTAGCCATCCCACGTAGTCCGAGGGGCCGATATGCACGTCATTTGGATCCAACTCGTGTGGCACGATCGAAGTCACAGCCTGAGTCTTGGAAATTTTCTTGGATTCTAGACGCGAGCGCTGCAACATATTTTTAAAGTCCATGTTGCCCCCCACGTTCAGCTGGTAGGTGCGATCCACGCGCACACCCCGATCTTCAAATAGGCGCGCTAACACGCGATGCGTAATCGTGGCCCCCACCTGGCTCTTAATGTCATCTCCCACAATTGGCACACCCGCGTCCTGAAACTTTTGCGCCCACTCAGGATCCGAGGCAATAAACACCGGCAGACAATTCACAAATGCACATCCTGCATCAATCGCGGCCTGCGCATACAGCTTATCCGCCTCTTCGGAACCGACCGGCAAATAAGATACCAACACATCTACTTTGTGTTCGCGCAAAGCAGCAGCTACATCCACTACTGGCTGATCCGATTCCGTGACCAGTTCCCGGTAGTATTCGCCCAAGCCATCAGAAGTTGGGCCCCGCAACACTTCCACCCCTAGTTTTGGCACGTCAGCGAATTTCACCGTGTTGTTCTCGGAAGCAAAAATGGCGTCAGCTAAATCAAGTCCAACTTTTTTAGCATCCACGTCAAAAGCGGTCACAAACTCAATGTCACCCACGCGGTATCCGCCAAAGTTGTTGTGCATCAAACCAGGAATTTTATCGTCGTCCTTAGTGTCCTGGTAGTAGACGACGCCTTGAACCAGTGAAGACGCGCAGTTACCAACACCAGCAATAGCTACGCGGATACTCATGTAAACTCCTTCATTTTTAGGCTATGTTTAGGCTTTGGTCTCTTTGCCAGCAGCTGGCAAGTCACGGCTGAAACACGATCGTGTGGTTGCCGGTGCGAATCACTCTGTCCTGGGAGTGCCACAAAACAGCACGCGCTAAAACTTGCCGTTCCACGTCGGCGCCGCGACGCGCTAGATCCTCGGCACTGTCAGCGTGAGTCACTCGAATTGTATCCTGTTCAATAATTGGCCCCTCGTCTAGTTCCACAGTCACATAATGCGAAGTAGCGCCAATTAGTTTCACTCCGCGTTCTCGCGCCCGCTTATAAGGGTCTGCTCCCACAAATGCTGGCAAAAACGAGTGATGAATGTTGATAATCGGCGCCCCAATTTGCTGGAGAAAATCAGCGGATAAAATCTGCATATAGCGCGCTAACACCACGAAGTCACAGTTGCCTTTGAGCAGCTCCAAGATTTTGGCTTCTGCTTGGCTTTTATCCGGGCCTTTTATCGAGGGCACATGAAAGAAGGGGATCCCAAAGGAGCGCACATCGTCAGCTGCAACTGTGTGGTTAGAAATCACCATGGGGACAGTTACCGGCAATTCTCCTCGACGGTGACGCCACAACAAGTCCAGTAAACAATGATCTTGGGCTGAGGCTAAGATTGCCATCCGCTTCAGTTGGGACATGTCCCGCAGCGTCCACTTCAATCCAAAAACCGACAGTGTTTCATCCAGGTCGGCTCGAATTCCAGGGAGCGCGCCTTTTAGCCCCTCTTTGTGAAAGACGGTGCGCTGAAAGAACTCCCCTTCTGCCTGGGTTCCCTGCAGGTCGGCGTATTGATCTAGGGACAAGATATTGCCGCCTTGTCGGGCAATCAGTCCACTGACAGCCGCAACAATACCAGGCTGGTCTGGACCGTGTACGATCAGACAGGCTTGGTCACTGGGGACGACAACTTTTGCGGACACGTTTCCTTCCTCTGTTTCCCTTGTTTCCTTACTTCCGGCATTGCTTGCGGTTGCGTTCTGCTTCTTTGCGGTAGTGCAATGTTTCAGCATAGCGACACATGATGGTTTGGATGGCTGAGTCAAGCAAAAAGGTCACTCCCAGAGTTTGAATGAGACGACGCCAGCCTTTGCGCATACTCACTCCCCGCAGATACGGCAAAACGATCAGCGAGCTGCCCACAATCGCGGAAATGGAGCAAAAAACATGCATTAACAAAGGGTGTTTGACCACTAGTTTGGAGTAGGCTTCCCAGGAGCGAAAATGTTTGCCGTGTCCCTCTAAGGTTTTTTCGACGCTCCGTCCAATGGCGCTACGAATGGTGCCAGCGGTAGATACGCGCGCATCCGCGATGTCAGTTAGTTTGACTGTGCCCAGCAAAAATTCGGCAATGTCCTGGGAGAGGCCGAGAGCGGCAACGAATTCACGGACTGCGCTCTCCCCTTGCTGGCTGGCTGCTCGGCAAGCTCCTTCAACGTCAATTCCGGGGACGGCGTCGTGGATTGGTTCGATGCGCGATCTGGCTCCAACTAGGCGCTGCAAGAATTTAGGTGCGCTCTGACTGGTTCCAGCAGCCCCTACGACCATGACTCGCTGCATTCCCCAGTCGTATCTCACCGCGTTGTCTGGATTATCGTCGACGATTAGTGCAGCTTTGAGAACTCCGTTTTCCATGCGCAAGGTGACAACTGGCAGATCTCCAAAGGTGGATTCGGGCTGTCCGGCGGGAACTTCAGCTAATAGTGCCCGTTTTCCCTCCCTGGTTTCCACTTCAGCCATGTCTACGCCTTCAATGGCGGCCAGCATGGGAACCGCACTGCCCGGCAGGGTACCGATTTCCACCAATCGCACTGGGGTGAGATCGCAGCTGGTTTCCTCAGCTGTATCGAATAGATCCTGGTCTTTGTTGTGCCACTGATTCAAGTGGATTTGTTCTAAATGAATTTCAGCATTGAATTCGGTGGCGAGCTGATTCGCTAGCTCAGCTATCGTGGGTCCTGCTTCTAGCTGTGTGGATTCCTGTGGCAGTATGCCTACATTTTGTCCGTTGCTGGCTAGCCTGAGGCTGACACTGTAGGCGGTTTTTGGGTTCCACACGAATTCGGCTGCAATTGCTCGGTCTGTTAGGAATTGGGTCAGTTTCTCTTTGTCGATCGCATTGGACAACATTAGACCCTGTAGGCGAGACCATTGTTGAGTCACGTTCCAGTCTCCTTGGTAGTTGTCGATTTGCAGCCTCCTGGTTAGTATTTCACCACGGAGGGAGCCCATCTGTCAGTTGTCAGCTCAAAGCGCACTACCCGCCTAATTTAGATCAGGCGGGATTGAAAGTGCAGTTATCTGCAGTAAAAACTGCATTACCAGCCAATTAACAGTGTTACTAATAGTAATTAACACCACTAGTTATCTGTTAGTTGTGTGCCTAGTTTGCTGGTTGGTTACTTGATTTTTTTGCCGATGGATCCTAGGCGTTCGCAGGCTTCGACTACGCGGGCAGCCATGTTTGCTTCGGCAGTCTTACCCCAGGAGCGGGGGTCGTATTGTTTTTTGTTGCCCACTTCGCCGTCAACTTTGAGGACGCCGTCGTAGTGTTTCATCATCCAGTCGGCCACCGGACGCGTGAATGCGTATTGGGTGTCGGTGTCCACGTTCATTTTGATGACACCATTGGCAACGGCGGTAGCGATTTCTTCGGCACTGGAGCCTGACCCGCCGTGCATGACTAGGTCGAAGGGACGGTTGCCGACACCAAATTTGGCCCCGACTTCCTCTTGAATGGTGCCGAGTAGTTCGGGGCGAAGTTTGACGTGCCCGGGCTTGTAAACGCCGTGCACGTTTCCGAAGGTCAGTGCCGTGATGTAGCGTCCGTTTTCGCCGAGTCCTAGCGCTTCAACGGTTTTGATAGCGTCTTCAGTGGTGGTGTAGAGTTTTTCGTTGATTTCGCCAACTACTCCGTCTTCTTCGCCGCCAACTACCCCGATTTCGATTTCGAGAATCGTGTTAGCGGCTACTGCTTTAGGCAGGAGGTCTTTCGCGATTTCTAGGTTTTCGTCTAGGGGAACCGCTGAGCCATCCCACATGTGGGATTGATAGAAGGGCAGGCGTCCGGCTTTGACTTCGGCGGCTTCTAGTTCTAGTAGCGGCAGCACCCAAGTGGCTAGGTTTTCTTTGGCGCAGTGGTCGGTGTGTAGCGCCACGTTCACGGGATAATTTTTGGCAACTTCGCGCGCGTAGGCGGCCATGGCAAGTGAGCCAGCTACGCGGTCTTTGATGGTGGAGCCGGACCAGTATTCCGCGCCACCAACTGATACTTGAATGATGCCGTCTGATTCAGCTTCGGCAAAACCCTGGAGGGCTGCTGTCAACGTCTGGGAAGAGGTCACGTTGATAGCTGGATACGCGAATTTTTCAGCTTTGGCGCGATCCAACATTTCCTTGTAAAGTTCGGGGGTGGCGATTGGCACAACAGCCTCCTTACTGTTTGCTGTGGTTCACTTTCACACTCTAGTACTTTGGTGTTTTAGTACCTGTGTGCTCAATTATACTTGGGTCTTCGACACCCTTGTACTTCTTGTGTTCTCGTATTTCGATACTTGCGCAGCTGTATAGTGAGTAGCGCCCGCTGTGTGTTGTGTACACGTGTATCTGTCTCGACTTTAGCCATGCTCATTTTGTCTCGACCGCAACATATCATTTGTATTGTGCTGCAATACTCGTATTACGTTGCAATACAACTCGGCGGGATGAGCATCTACTCTAACCTATGGCAAGTACGTAACACTGGGTAAGAAGTAAGGGTAAGAGAAGCAGCAAAACTAAGAAAGACGGCAAAGCTAATTGACAGTGGATCAACCGAGGAGCAACATGTGATTGTGACGCAACGTGATAAGAAAAAGCCTATCAATGGTCTTTTCGAATAAGTTGGCTAATAAGGTAAAAGCTGTGTACGACCAAGAAAGAGGAAAAGAGGAAGCGGTAATGGTTCTTTCAATTGGATTGACCGAAGAAGAAAGAGAACTTGCTGAAAGCTATGCCAGAGCTCATTCTCTGTCATTAGATGAGGCATTTAAAATTGCCTTATTTGAACGAATTGAAGATGAATATGATGTTAAAATTGAGGAAGGATACGCTATTAATGTCTAGCGAAAAGCTGAAACAATTGATCGTACTCGGTAACGGGTTTGATTTATACTGTGGACTAAGATCAAGTTTCAACGACTTCTTTACGCCTCGTAAAAAGCAGCTAAATAAAATTCTAGAAGAAAATATAATTAAATCTCAGAAACTAAATGAACTAGATAACATAGATAATGTGGTAACGAAGTGGAAGGAAGCTGGACTTACAGCCTGGGATATAATTTTATCTTCTCCTGGATTAAGTAGACTAACCAGTGAAAGTAATTGATGTGACATAGAGTCTGCTATCGCAAACTTTATACAACCAAGTCAACAAATCACCGAAATCACGGATATGCTTGAGCAAGATGACGTTGACCTATTAGAGTTATCTCTGAAACTACGTCCTGACTCAGACTTACTTAACAAAGCTCTTGAAAAGAAAATTGTAAATCATAAGACAACAAGATTATACCAACCTGGAACTCTTGAAAACTTGCTTTATAATATATTTAGTCGAGGAGCTGCATATTATTTATATAGATACATGGAGTATCTAAAAAGTTGTTATAAAAACCCAACAGAGACACTAAATGGAATAAGGAGACAAGCAATAAGTAGCATACTACTGGAAGAATTACATATCCTTGAACAAAGATTCAAAGATTACCTTACCAGAGAAGTAAAACGTTGTAAGTCAGTCAATTCATACGGTGCATTAGCTAGTTCATACGACGCGTTAGCTAGTATTAATATTATTAGTCTTATAGACAGGGATATTACTCAAGAAAACAAAGAGCAACTAGACACATCTATATC
>CBCPNB010000019.1:0-69429 GCA_965120455.1 uncultured Actinomycetaceae bacterium
ACCTCGTTTCGTGATCTCATATGTGACTGTTAGGTCTGACTCAAAGTCAATCTTTACTGTTCCGGTGTCGGTTGCGGTGAGCCAGAAGGAAAGTGCGCTGTCCTTGGTGGTACCGGAAAGGGTTTTGCCGTCCGTGCTGATAGTGTAACCACTAACGCTTTCCCAGACAGCATCCCCACTAATAGTTAGCGTGAAATCTCGCCCAGCTACCCATTCACCTTTGTCGTTCTTCACTCCTACATCGGTTACTTGGGCTCGCGTGTTTTCGTTGGTTCCGGCACTGGAGTAGACGCCTACCACCCCGGCTTCTTTGGCCTCATCCACGTACTGAGCAGCGGTTTCTAGAATGGCTTGCCCGTCAGAGTCAGAGGCTAACTGATTGATCAAGATTGGAATGTATTCTTGACCAGCGCCCGCCTCGTAATTTGCATGCACGATGACGGCGATTGCGGCTCTGCTGATAGCGGTGTTGGTGTCTTGGTAGGTGTATAGAATCCAACCCATCTGAGCGTTAGTAACAGAGAGGCTGTCTTTGTAGCTGCTAGGACCGTAGTAGCTGGGAGTCAGGTCGGTAGCTAGATTACCTGCCCCAGTTGGTGCTCCGGTGGAAAAATCGATGCACCACTCCAGGCCGTTGCCTACATCGAAGGCCCCAAGCCAGTGACTAATAGAGCCAGATATATCGTAAGTCCACACATAGCCCATGCCGGTGCGGCTGGAACTGCTGCCGCTTTCGTCGATGGGTCGGGGGGCCAGGCTGCGGGTCGAGACATCGGAGTTAGTCTCGGTGAAAGAGCCAGTTTCAGCATCGTTGCTGGTGTTGTCCTCGTTCTCGGTGGCAAGGGCGGTTAGCCCGGTGAGACTGGCTATTCCGATGCCTAGGCTAGCCGCCATGGCTAGTAAGGTAGAGCGGAAAAGTCGTTTGCGCAAAACCTACTCCAATCTATCTGTTTAGCACCCGCTCGGGTTGGGTGCCGCGCTTTTTTGTGTTCGGTATTGTAGTAGGTTTCGCGCGCAAAAAATTAGTTGCAGGTAGATGTTGTTTTACCTGTAGAAGTATCCCAGGTGTTGACGCATTCTCCGTATTGCTTTTCTAGTGCTAGTAGTGGTGTCGTCTGCACTGACGCTTAGTCCGTTGGTGGTGCAGAGTTCTGCTATCACACTCGAAGAACTGGAGCCACTGCTACTGCTACTGGGGCTGGTGGTGGTTTCCTCTTTTGCTTCTTTACCGTTCTCTTTCGTTTCTTGCTCGCTCTCCCTTTCGTCTTTTTCGTTCTTGTCTTCAGCGTGCGCATCTGCTTCATACTTAGTTTTGGCCGCTTTGCGTTTCTTCCCCGCTTTGAGCGGTGCCTGACTGGCTAGCTCCGCTTCGGGATTGAGCGTCTTCGTTGGTGCATCCAGAGAGGAGTAGAGCGGGGAAGAAAGAACTAAGGAGTAGGGAAAGGAGAAGTGCGAGGAGTTGCTTACGGTTCTGGGATAGCATTTTTGGTCCTTGGTTGGTTCTGTTGGAGCTATATACCAGCTATATCTGTGGGGTCGTGGAAGATAGCGAGGAGGATCCAGGAGCTAAGCAGGATCACCCCAAATGCTTTGGCGGCGCGCTTGGCTCGTCTTTTCGTCCACCTCACGAAGATAAATCTAAAGATGTGGTAGTAACAAACCAGTTGGAGGACTAGCGCGCCGAACCCGATTATTATGGCTAGGAACGGCGGGGGTTCAGGCCAAGAGGCTATCCAGCTGATGGGCCATATATCAAACATTTTGGGGCTCCAATTTCTATAGGTTCCTGGGGTCAGTGGCACTGAGAATGGTCTGGATCTGGCGGGTTTCTGGCTCAGCATAACGCTGCGTGGTTTCCACGGAAGCGTGGCCAAGAAGGCGTTGAACAGTGAGAAGATCGCCCTTGGTAGCTCGATAACTGATAGTGGCGTAGCGGTGGCGCAGGGTGTGTAGTGGCCAGCCTTTGGGAAGGGCTCTGCGAGCTAGTTTGCCAACGTGTTGAGGAGACAAATGGCCGTTTTGATTGCCAGGGAAGCAGTAGCTAGTAGGTGAGTCGGAGCAGGCGCGCCAGATTTTGCTCGCTAGCCAATCTTGAAGAGGAACATTGCGCTTGTTCCCGCCTTTACCATGAACCCTAAGGTTGGATTTATTCCCGTATTCTAGGGTTATGTCGTTTTGATGAATTACGGCTATTTCCATGCCTCTTAAGCCTGCTCCGGCGGCGATTTCCAGGATGAGTCTGGTGCGTGGCGTGGCTTCGGTTAGGCTTTCAGCTAGGAGGTATTCAGGAATTGGTCGCGGCCAAGCTCGAGGGATTTTAACAGTGGGGAGGCTTGCCGCCGGATTGGGGTGGAGGTCAAGAAGTTTATAAAATTGACGGAGACCAACGTAGAAGCTTTTGCGGGTCTCTGGTGTCCAGTTTTGCTTGGCAGCCCAGTTGAGTAGTTCTTGTTTGCCGATCTTGGTGGGGAGGATGTCGGGGAAGTTCCTAGCAAGGTAGGAGAGTTGTCGGTTTCTAGTTTTTATTGTTTCCGAGGTGTGCCCTTTGGTGCGGAGGATTTCTTTAAATTCTGTGATTAATTCTTGCCATTGGGGTGGGACGGGTTTGTGTTTACCGGTATTTAGGTTCATTCCTAGGTTCATTTTGTGGGTTACCTCCAGAAAATTAAGATATCTTGATTCGAAATTGGTTTTTTATTTTTGATATGGGGCTTGATTTCTTCAAGGAAAGATTAGATAATTAGGCAGCAAGAATACATACTATAGAAACGAGCAGTCTAGCTAAAGTGCTTGTCACCCGTTGGTCCTGGGTTCGAGCCCCAGCGGGGGCGCTTGTACTTATGCTTGGGGATACTCGAACTTCGAGCCGGTGGCAGGTTTTGCTACCAGATAACAGAACATGCGTGGTCGCGAATATGTGGCGAGACTTTGTCCCCGTAGATAGCGGAAATGGTGCGTAGTCGCGAAGCAAAATTACGGGGAATGTATTCCAGCAGGTGAGTGCGCTTAGCTAGGGGATTACGTCTGCGTCTATCATTGGGTGCATGCGTTTTCGCTTCACTGATAGTGGATTTCTTCCCTATGCTCTTGGTCGAGGACCACTCCAGTTAGATCCGGAGGAGATACGTTCACACTTTTGTTGGGATCCGCATCGAGAGTACATTTATAGTCAAGAAACTCTATTCGATGGTCCAGTGGAGACAAGTTTTGCCTTTAGCTTTCGCACTATCGCTAACTTATTTGCTCAGGCCAGAAAGTCCGAAGGAACAGAAGTTTTATTGCAATCTTTGCCCACGTCAGCCAGAGAAGAATTACAAAAGGCCGTGAAGATTGTGTGTGAGGCTGGCTGGAAGGTTACGGGTAGCTTTACCCAGCGGTCGAAAAAGACCGAACGTATTTCTCTTACTGTGCAAAATGTGTCGCGTTTACTTGAGTCGCTTAGCTAGAAGGCTGTAGATAGTCGCATTGTCACTTGGGGAGGAGTGTTGGATGGGTATCGCACGAGTTTGAATTGCGTTTATCTGTAGATTGCGGGTTGAACGCGTAAATTAGAGGTGCCCGATAGACGGGTATTGCTAGAAGCTAACCGTTTTTCAGCAGGTAGTTGAGTCAAAGTGGAAGTGAGAGAATACGAGACGCGCAAAGGCAAGTGGGAGGACTAGTCATTTCTATAGCCTGCTGAGCATTCATGCAGATACAAGTCTCAGTCAGCAAGTTTGACAGGGGCTGCTGGTGTGTTTTTGAAAAACAGGCACGAAGGGAGAAGCGATGGGGTTATTTAAGCAAAAAACCAAGGAAACTGGACTTGAGTTACCAGAATCAGTGCGAGCGCATTTGGAAGATTTTGGACAAATTTTGAGTTATGAACCATTGGAGGAAGAATCCTGGGTGATTGCCTCGGAATTTGCGTTAGTGGTGGCTAACTCGCAGGGAGTAGTTTGCGCTGGCTTGTGGGCGGATACCCAATACTGTGGGTGGGAGGCTGATTCTCGGCGCTTGTCGATTGTGTGGGTTGATCCCGAGCGTTCACCGTTCCAAGCAGTAACCGTTAGTGAGAATCCAGTGGCTCTGATGCGCCTAATTACTCGCGAAGTAGAACGCCCAATCGTGCTGCGTCGTCAAGCGAAGGTGTCGCCTGGGACTACGGTGGTGGCAATTGCTCGTCGGCGCTTGGACGACAGTATTTTTACTAGCGCGGTGGTACGCGGCCAAAATAATGCAGATGCCACACAAGTGGCTTTGACTCTGGAGCAAGAAATTCGCGAAGAATTGGGGATAGTCTAGCGCACCTAGGTGGCGGCGAGAGTGGCTTTTTGGTGTATGTCACCTTGCTAGAATTTGCGTTCAGGGTTGCTTTTCAGTAACCTCAGTAGGGCAATCCCGCGTAGCTCAATGGCAGAGCATCCGACTGTTAATCGGCAGGTTGCTGGTTCGAGTCCAGCCGCGGGAGCTTCGTTTTGTGCTGCTCTCAATTTCGTGTCGCTTCGTGGAATCGTTTTGTCGTGTTCTGTCGCCGATAAATCTGTGGAAAAGTTGAAAGTTTAGGTCAAATTCGTAGGTTTTCCACAGCCCTAAAAGTTTTGCTGGTACCTGGTTGGCGCGTTGCATAGAGTCGCCGCATGGAACAGATATGGAGTAATTGGGCCGCCCAGGTGGCACTGCAGCAAAAATTGCCCGCTGGGGCTCGAATTGTGCTTGGAAGGCTGGCTGAACTAGCAGATGATGTTGGTCGGGGAGTGGCTTCCAATCAGTGGATCATCTACTTGACGGGATTGTCAAAAAATACGGTTACACGTTCTTTTTGTACCTTGCAGGATCAGCAGATATTGCGTAGGTTTCCTCGTTATTGCGGCAATCTCAAACAGGATTCTGGTTTCGTTCTGTTAGAGAGCGTGTTGAACCAGAACCGAGAAGCTCTCAGGACTAGCCCAAAGACCGCGGCTGGATGTGCACCAAAGAGGAAAACTGGAGTAGACATAGACCCTCTAGGTAGGCCAGATACTGCAGCAATTATGGCAGAAAAAGCCAAAACTGCTAATTCCACTGGACTCAAAAACCTGCTAATATTATTGGAAAATAGTGATAATATTCTGAATAGAGCTCATTATTTGTCAGTGCTGGCACATACACTATCCAATAATTGTCAGTTGCGTTTTGCAGGGTTAGTAAACACGTTTCGTGCAGATTGGCAGATGTTTGCCAATCCGACAGCGCCTTTTGCCGAGGTTTCATCGCTAAGTTATGAATTAGCTACTCAAAATCTATCGAAGCTGACTACTGCTACCGATCCGTGGGGAGTGCTAGGAGTGATGCTGAAAAATCGTTTGCTCCAAATGCGTCGCCAATATTGGCAAAATACTCGGCGCACTCATAGTGGCGATCTCAGTGTTTTATTGCAAATGAGCGATACTAAATCCAAATTCTTGCCGGGCAAATTGGGTACTCCTTTGGTGATTGTAGATGAAATGCCCAATGTGTTAGCAGCTATTCGCTTAGTAACAGAGGCGGGGGCAGATGAGAGCATGGCCTTTGCTGTCACGAAACGCGTAATTGAGATTGCTGTGATGACTCCTGCCAATTTGCGGCCCAAAATTGTTGGCAGCGACAAACTTTTAGCTAGTTGGGGGATTAGCTCGCTAGTAGCTAGAGCCTGGAACTTGTTCCTGGTTGGTGGACGCGGGGACAGCGGTGTTTTGGGAGAGGAAAATAATCCACTGACGAATCGGCGTCTGCAAAATTTGTTGGCCTCTCTAGCTGCAGAACAGCTTTTGGATCGCCAAGGAGTTTGAAGCTGGAGAGAGAATTAGCGAGCTCAGTAGTCCCCAAATCCGCTACTACCAAAAAGTGTGTTGCATAACAAAAATTTGCGTAGTCGAAGATAGCGGACAAATAGAACCCAGTAAATAGGCGAAAATCTGCGCTTTACGGGTACAAGTTGGAGACCGGAGTGAAATCAGCCCCGGTCTAAATCAAAACAGGTGTGCACGTCAGCGCTTAACCGGTGAGCGCCCCCTGGGCGTTAGTTTTATTCGTCGAATGAGAGAGTAGGCGCGTTTTGAATACAACTACGGATAGAAGCGTGAAAGGATTTACGCAAAAGCGTTATTTAGGGTGGTGGCGCTTTCTTGCTGCAGCCGTGGCAGCCATTTTGATGCTGCTTTGTCTATGCAATTGTGCCAATCTGGCAGCGGTACATGCGAAAGAGGATACGATTGGGCCTGCCACAGAAAATGATTCGGAACAAACAGAGGATAGAACCCCAGATTTACAAAAGATTGAGACAAATACGGCCAGTGGTTCTGGCATTTCGCGGTTATCTTTTGACCAAGCAACAAATGCTGGTGGAGGAGTTGGCGCTGGCTACATGTGGAATGACATTTATTGGCTGGGAGCTTTCAAAGGACAAGAAAGCAATGCTTACGAATGGTGTGTCGATTTGGGGCTGCACTCTCCAGTTGGAGCGGGCACCATCGTCACTGAGCTGACTCCGCACTGGTGGGGACAAGAAAGCGTCAGCTACCTGCAGGTTACTAACGCCCAAATGGGTTGGATTTTAAAGAACAAAACCAATATCAACGATGCCAGCACTCAAGCTGCGATTGCTTTTCTGGTTCATGCCAACTACGAGCAACCAACAGGAAAACCCGAGCTGATAAAAACTATGATTTCTGACCTTCTTTTAGCCAAAGAAAAAGGCAGTACAGGCAGTGAAATCATTGATCGAGCCAGCGAATTGATTCGTGCTGCCGAGGATGCCGGAGTAGCTGGCGTTTACCTGGACAAAGGTAGTTTGGAAAAACAGCGGGCTCAAGTTAAAAACGTGGGAATCAAAAATGGTGCCGGTCAGTGGATGAGTGGACAAGCTTTCACACTCTCAATTCAAGGAGATGGCGTTTTCGAGCCGGTAGAGGGATACGAGTTGAGTCAGGATCAGAAAACCCTCAGTGGTAGAACTGTTTCTAGTCCGCTTAGCTTTTGGGTCCAGGCTACCAGCACGGGAACAGTTAAGGTCAGTGGAGTCATCCAAACTAAAGAACAGACAGTGCAGTTAGTGGATCGCGGGGGAAATAGTCAGTCAACTATTGAAATTGGCAAAGAAAAAGAACTAGAAATCCAGTTATCTGCACAAAACTTTGATTTGATCTACGATTTTCAGCCAATCGCAACCAGCCAAGTAGCGGACAATGTGGTGAAAGACGGCAAGCTATCCGATACTTTGACGATTAGTGCCGATCCCGACTATCACCAAGGTCGGTGGACCCAAATTGACTCCCAGTACGTGGCCGTATTATTCGATGGAACGGCTTATTTGGTTGGGGATGAACTGCCACAAAGTAGTTCATCCGACCAAATTCCAGCAGATGCCCAAGTAGTGGGACATGCAACTATCTTGGCCGACAACGGTCCAGGTGAGTATTCGATTACTATCGGCAGCTTATCTGAGGTCAGCGGATACGTAACCTGGGTGTGGCAGGTTCGAAAAGCAGACCAAACAGCTACCTATACGGTTGGTGACACCAAATTTAGTGCTGCTGATTTTATCCACGCTGATTGGGCGGATGCTTTTGGTTTAGCAGCTGAAACCACTTATCAGCTAGAGCCTTTCCAGCCAAAACTGATTTCGAATACCAAAGACTGCAAAATTAATCAGCCAGGAAATATCAAACTTTGTGACCAGTTGACAGTCTACGCGGAGTCAGAGGCGAACCAAGGAATCTGGCCAACTATCAATAGTCAGCCAATTGAAGTGGTGTTCCAGGGAAGTGCTTATTACGTGGGAGAGACTCCCGGCGCAGTACAAGATGGGGTGCCTGAAACGGCAACACTAGTAGGGGAAGCTAATTTGACTGTTCACAAAGCTGGGACATATGAAATTGAAACTGACATTCAAGGAGATTACCAACCTGGCTTCATCACCTGGGTGTGGAAAGTGGAAAAAAGTGCCAATTTGGCTGAATACGAGGTGGTAGTTGGAGGCAAAACCAAGATTTTAACTTCTGGTGACCTCATTTTGGCAGATTGGCAGGATCAATTTGGGTTAGAGGACGAAACAATCGTTCAGCAGTGGGAACCACACGTAGTTAGTGCGATTAGTTCACGTGAAACTGCTGATGGTACATTCCTGGTTGACGACGTTTGGGTAACTGGACTGCCTTCTAACCACGGTCAATGGGAGGGAACTTGTCGTGCAGATAATACGTCAGAGACTTGTTTCGCTAAAGACGAAGAGTTCTTCACTCAAACCCTCTATTTTTACCCGCAAGGCCTAGAAGTTAACGAAGCAAATAAGTCAGCTGCAGAGATAATCGGTAGCGCTGAAGTTCCCGCTAAAAATGGATTTCATGCTTCAATTGGGTCAACTGAATGGCTCTGGCCTCAAGATGCTAACGGCAATAACCGTGCTGGCACTGTTGTTTTCCAAACTAGTTTTGCCGGGGATGCTCGTCTCCCTGCATTTATGACGGACATAGAGGATGAAACGGAACAAATTACCAGCGGAGTCCCTCACATGTCTTCCCTCGTGTCTGATCAAACTAGTGGTAGCAAACAAGTGGCTTCAACCGGTAGCGTGACTCTAGTAGACCAGGTTTCCTACAGCAATTTATCCCCGGGAAAAAACTATGCGCTGATTGGTTTGTTAGTCGACAAAAACACTGGGCAACCCATTCTGGATGTTCAAGGGAAAGAGATTCGAGCTGAAAGTTCGTTTACCCTAGATCAAGCTCACGGAAGCGTTGGACAAGTGTTCTCGGTAGAGGACAGCAGTATTTTCGCTGGAAAAACAGTTGTCGTCTACGAATACATCTACGATCTAGCAAACTCCAAATCCACCACGGGAGACAGCCTGGTAGCGGCTGACGCAGTCCCAGTCCTAGCGCACGAAAATCTAGGTGACACAGGACAAACTTTCTATGGGATAAGACTAAACACCACTGCCACTGATGCTGTTGATGGTGACAAAACCATCGACGCGGCAGGTGAAGCTCGGATAGTTGATCTCGTTGAATACCAGAACCTGACTCCTGGGCGAGAATACCAAGTAAGTGGAACGTTGGTGTGGCAATCAACTGGTCAGCCAGTGACACAAAATGGTCAAGCTGTGACTGCGACAACCGTATTTATCCCTGAAAGTGAAAACGGGATAGTAACAGTGGAATTTAGATTCGATGCGACCAAACTAGGTGGAAAATCTGTGGTGGTGTTCGAAGACCTCTATCAAGATGGCCAAAAAGTTGCCACCCACTCTGACTTGAGCGATCAAGGCCAGACAGTGCGGATCCACGAAGAAAAAACACTAGCCAGCACTGGAGCCAGTGGGGTTTTGCGGTTGTACTAATTGGCCTAATAGCTATGAGTGGAGGCGCAGGACTTTGGCTAAGACACAGACGCCAACAATAAACGCCATCCTCATTGTCATACTACCTAGAACTATCTGGGATCGGATGCACTAGTATCCTTTGTAGTAGCAGTTTTAGTGCTAGTACCTTTCCTGTGCGTTGAATCTGCTATCTGTTCGGCGGCCGCACCATGAGCTGCGGCCGCTTTGGTGGCGCGCTTGCGCTCACTCTTCAAAATAAATACATGCATATTTGAAAACATGTACCACAAGCCGAAAATGCCCATAACTAAAATCAACAAAATAGATAACCACACCGGCGTCCATGCTTGAGCGGCAAGCACCACGTATAAGACAATCGAAACCACTAAACCTACTAACGCAACGACGTGTGTGCGCTGAGTGGTAGAAGCTTCCTGCAACAATTCCTTAGAAACACCAGGTGGAGTAGTCGTCTTAATAGAATCAGTAGGGTCAGCGGAATCAGCGGACTCAATAGAATCTGCAGAAGTAACACTCTCACACGAACTATCCATAAAATCAGACTAGACCAAGCATGAAGATTTCCCCAGCAATCGTTCAAAGAACAAAATTGCTCGATCACCTAGGAAAGTAGAAAATACCTTCGCTCTCATCCTAGTCTTAAATGTAGACTTCTCGAAACCCAAAGACGCAGAGAATACTCGCTGCCACACAGAGACATAGAGTGGGAGCAAGTTATCCACTAGTGCACACTCGCCCACCGTCATTCATAGAAACATCTCGCTCACAAATAAATTAACTAGCGTCGATTCACCAACTTCAGTTCGCTCAAAACTAGTAGACGCCAGTAACAACTTGAATCATCGTGGGTGAGTCACTGCAAGATCAACTAGCACCCTCAGCTAACACCAGGAGAAACCAAATTGACCTCCCCTAGGTCCGACAAAATTTCGACATCCTGAGCCAAGTAGTTGGCTCCAACCAGGCGAACTTGCGTATCTTCACTAGCAAATAATTGCAAATCCAAAGCAATCACCTGATTAGCCAACTCAGACGCATCCGTTGAATTGGCTTCGCAACGCAAATTACGCAGATCACTCACCCCCGCATCAACCCAAAAACTAGCGCGCTGTTGAACCAAAATCACCAAACTAGACACCGCCGAACTAGAAACGCCACCCTCGACCGCTTGCTGGAAAGAGCCAGCTACACAATCCAACTGCAATAACACTTCTGCAATCAGTTGAGTGTCCTCTTCCGACAAATCTAATTCAGCAGTATCAGGTAGAGTAATCTCCCCACTCGAATTCGTCTCACTGGTAGTGCTCGTACTACTGCCTGTGCCACTGTCCGCACTCGTACTATCACTAGCAGCATCACTTGCCTCATTGCCACTGTCTGTTTCGGTGGAATCTGTCGATTCGGACTCCGCTTGTGCTGCCTCCGTCAACGCTTGAACCAGCTCGGAGCGCATCTCCTCTGTCACCGCAGTGGCAGTCGCCTCCTCCGGCAGCTCCTGGACTGCCTGCAACAAATCCACCCCGTAAGCTGCAGCTAACTCAAAAGCTGCACTAATGCGCCCAGCCAAAATTGACCCATAGGTGGTCAGCTGAGCAGCTTCAATCTCCGAAACCTCACTGGCTGCCTGTAATTGCTCGATGGACGTGGCATACATGTAAGCAGCTAAACCCGCAGGCGTATAGGGAGCTTCACCTAAATCATCTGGAATTTCCGCCCGGGAGGTTTGCCCAGACTCATCCGTAAAAATTGCCACCCCATCTTGTATGGACACGGAAACAGAACTTGAACTAGATACTGTTTCTGGCTCCGCTCCTGTCTCACCTTCCGTTTCCGCGTTGGTTTCTGTGCTACTCCATGGTTCCCACATTCCTCCCATGGTTTGCAATCGTTCTGCGGCTGCTTCAGCTTGCTCATTCAACACTATTTGACACGTATCACACTCAGTAGCCAAGCTGGCTAATTCACTGGTGCGAATCAAAATAGCTTTCTCGCTGCGAGCAATCGCGTCTCGCACGGACTCTGACTCACTTAGGGTCGGCAAACTGGCAACGGAACTACAGCCAGTCAATAGCCCAACCAACAGCAAAGCAAGACAAAGTAAACCAACGCCAGTTTTGCTAACAGCGGGCACCTGGGAATGCAGCTTGTTTGAACTCACCCTGAAATCATTGCACGAAAACTATCTGTTTGCGCTCAGATAGCTCTTCGTGTTTCAGGCAAACCTCGACCAGATAAACTAGCCTTTATTCCAGAAAAACACTCGCAGGATAACTGTAGGAGAGCCGATGAGTAGACCACGACATCCTCACTTGCCCCGACAACAATCGGGAAGGCAGAAACTAGCCAAAGCTAATCCGAGGAATTCGAGCAAAACACCGATAAACCCAAATGAATTACAGGTCAAATTGGATGCATTACAAACAAAACTACAACTAGAAGCAGATCTTTTACAGTTAGTTATAGAAGATATTCGCGTGCGCTCCAATCCACTGACATTAGAGATCGTAATTGACAAAACTGAAGGAATCGAACCAGTTGATTTAGAATTGGTCGCCCAATTTTCGCGTATTGCCTCTGCTATACTGGACCACAAAGAAAATGATCCTTTGCCTAAAGCTTATCTACTAGAAGTTAGCACACGCGGCGCGGAAGCAGAGTTGACTAATCCTCGTCATTATGCACGCAACCTAGGAAAATTATTGCGTATCAAATTAGAGGACGGTACTAAAATCGTTGGCCGTTTGCGTCGAGCGTCAGAAACTGAGTTTCAAATCGAGATAGAGAAAGTCGATGAATCTGCCAAAAAATCTGCAGCGCCAAACCAGGTAAGAAACTCGAATAACTCGAAAACAGATAAAACAAACATCCTCGAGAAGACGGAGAAAGTAGGTAATGAGAAAAAGAAAGACGATAAAGATGGAGAAGATATAGGCCGGAGCAACCGGGTAGAAAAGGGTATAGATTGGCAGATAAACTCAGCTGAGACTACTGCTGGTAATATGAGTAATACAACTATAACTAATGCCAAGGGAGTACTAACAATTTCGTATGCGAAAGTAGAGAAAGCTCGCCCGCTGATTGAATTGAATTTGTCAGACAGGTAAATCTGTGAACTACTTTACATTGTTTATGGATGGTATGAAAATGTGCTGTTTTTATTTTGTGTATTTCGCATCATATGAAAAACTGAATTGTTCGAATATCATGCATAGCAGCGTGGTACGAATAAGCTAAACACTGTAAAGGGTGTGAATAGGGAGTACTTGAGCATTAAGGGGATCCCCAAATGGAAATCGACATGTCGGCTTTGCGGTTGGTAGAACAGGAAAAAGGAATCGCACTAGACACTCTGGTAGATGCCATTGAAGTAGCTTTGCTCAAGGCGTACCACAATTTGCCAGGTGCAATCGAGCGGGCTCGCATCGAAGTAGATCGAAAAACTGGTCGAGCTAAAGTAATTGCCACCGAAGAAGATGAAGACGGAAATCCCATCGGTGAGTTTGACGACACTCCTGCCAATTTTGGGCGCATCGCCACCTCTATGGCGCGTTCAATTATCGCTCAGCGTTTGCGGCAGATCGAAGACACGCGAGTGTTGGGATCTTACGCGGGCAAAGAAGGCCAAATTGTCACAGGGATCGTTCAGCAGGCTCGAGACCGGCGCACCACCTTGATCCAATTGGATGAACAATTTGAGGCTTTGCTGCCAGATGCCGAAAAAGTGCCGGGAGAAAAGTATCAGCACGGCGATCGGATTCGCGCTTACGTGGTTTCGGTGGATTCTACCGACCGGGGACCAAAGATCGTGTTGTCGCGTACGCATCCTGGATTAGTAGAGGGATTATTTCGCCGTGAAGTCCCCGAAATTTCAGATGGGTTAGTAGAAATCAAGGCCATAGCCCGGGAAGCTGGACATCGCACCAAAATTGCCGTTGCCCCAACTCAGCCTGATGTGCGAGCCAAAGGAGCTTGTATTGGTCCTATGGGGGGGCGCGTTCGCAACGTCATGGCAGAATTGGGCGGCGAAAAAATTGACATTGTGGACTGGTCGGAAGAGTCCGCAAAATTTGTGGCCAACGCACTCTCGCCTGCCAAGGTTACGCGTGTAGTGGTTCACTCTGAGGCAAATCGGACTGCTACCGCTATTGTGCCAGACTTTCAACTATCGCTGGCAATCGGCAAAGAGGGACAGAATGCTCGGTTGGCCGCCAGATTGACGGGTTTCCACATCGATATTCACTCTGATACGGACAATTCTGGTGAAGTTGAGATTCCTGACGGAGACCTAAAACAAGAATGAACCCAACCAGAATCCAACAGAAGCCGATGGGAGTCAATGAGCCGACAGCGGTAATAACCAGAGAACTGGCAAAAAGCGAGCTGATAGCAGAATAACCAGCATTCTTAGTGATAAGTAGTGATAAGTTGCTCAACATGAACTAGAGGGTTTTGGCGACTTTTGCACTAGACTGAGGCAGGCAGATTCCTTTGAGATCAGGTTGCGTGAAACGTTGCCAAATCAGGTTGAGTCAAAGAAGCATGTGCCGATTCGCACGTGCGTGGGTTGCGGGCGAAAGAGTGCGCAAAGCTCGTTGATTCGTCTGGTGAAGGCAGATTCTGGCGTGATCATAGTGGATTTCAATCGAGAATATCCCGGGCGGGGCGCGTGGGTGCATGCTGAAGCTAAGTGTGTCAGAAACGCGGTTAGCCGGGGGCGTTTGTGGCGAACCCTCAGAGTTCCTGTCAATGCTGGAGTCAAACAGGAATTGTTGAGTGAGTTGTTGCAAGCGAGTGATTTAGACACCCGTGGGGCCTTGGGTCTCACCGACTATGAAAGCGGGTAGGAAGCTGATGGGCACCCGATGAGTTCCCAGCGATGAGCTACCAACCAAGATAAAGCCATCTCCGCCGGTCGGGGATGAGCCGGACAGGAGTATTGTGGCAAAAATGCGTGTTCACGAGCTCGCCAAAGAGCTCGGAATCACCAGTAAAGACCTGCTAGCACGATTGCGCGAGGCAGGCGAGTTCGTAAAATCTGCGTCTTCCATGGTGGAAGCCCCTATTGTGCGTAAATTCCGGGAAGAGTTCGGAAAAACGAATAGCTCTCAAGCTGAGGGGGCAGACACAGAGGCAACAAGGGAAGCGTCAACCAAGAAGACTAGCGCTAAAAGTGGAGCGGCAAAGACCAGCGCGCAGACAAAGGCGAAAGACGCTCAGCCGGTAGCTACAGATAGTAAAAGTCCTGCTACGACTGTGTCATTAGCTAAGACGAGGACAAGTGTAGATGGAGACCAAAAGGCCGCTGGCAGTGAGGTAAGCGGCGATAACAGTGCGGCCCCGAACAGCGACCAGACAACGAAGGGCACTTCTGTCTCCGCGCAGGAGACAGCGACACGTAAAGTGGCCAAACCAGGACCAAAGCCAGGGCCTAAACCCGGCCCTAGGCCGAGTGTGAATCTCGAAGCAAAATCTGCCTTCGATCCGGGGAGCAAGGGCAATGATAAGACAGCCACAGGTGCTAGTGAGTCGGGTAAAACTGAGAGTAGTTCTGGTATTAGCGCTAAACCTGGGCCTCGTCCTAGTGCCAAGTTAGCTAAAGGCGAAGAAAACACAACGCCTTCAGCTTCAAAGGGTGAGACTAGTGCTAAACCTGGTCCCAGTGGCTCTAGAGTAACTGCAAAACCTGGAGTTGGCATCAAAAAGCCCGGTAATTTGCGGGCAGCTTCTGGGAGCGAAGGTAGGTTGGCCCCTCGTCCGGGCGCACGTCCGATTCCTCGGCCACAAGGTCCTCGTCCTGGCAATAATCCGTATGCTTCGACGCAAGGAATGCCTCGACCAGGCGGTGCAGGAGGATCTCGTCCAGGAAGACCTGGAGGCCGTGGCGCTGGACAGGGACAAAATACTCGCAATTCTCGCGGTGCTCGTCCGGGAGCTAATGCGAGTACTGGCACTGACAGAGTAGCTCGTAGTTCGCGTCCAAATCCCGGCATGATGCCAGGGTCAGCTAGTTTTGCTGGTGCGGATAACCGCCAAAATCGGGGCGGTCGCGGTCGTCCGGTGGGTTCTCGCTCTACTGGTGGGGGGCAAGGCTTTGGCGCCGGGCAGGGCGGTGCGCGCGGTGGTGCTCGAAACGCAGGTGGTCGGGGTTCCACGCCGGGTGCCTTTGGTCGTGGTGGTGGTTCAAAGAGTCGTTCGCGCAAATCCAAGCGCGTCAAGCGCCAAGAATACGAGGAGCAGGCGGCACCAGTAATTGGTGGCGTGCAGATTCCTCGTGGCAATGGCGCGGAAGTACGGATTCGCCAGGGGGCTTCTTTGGCGGATTTTGCTGAAAAAATTGGTGTAAATCCTGCTGCCTTGGTGACAGTTTTATTCCACTTGGGTGAAATGGCTACCGCCACCCAGTCTTTGGACGAGGACACGTTCATGACGCTGGGCGCTGAGCTTGGCTACGAAGTCAAAGTGGTCTCGCCAGAGGATGAAGACCGTGAACTGCTAGAGTCCTTCGACATTGACTTTGAGGCGGAAGAACTAGAAGATGTGGAGCATCTACAGCCGCGTCCGCCAGTAGTCACCGTCATGGGGCACGTTGATCACGGAAAGACGCGGTTGCTGGATGCAATTCGCAAGACTGACGTGGTGGGCAAAGAAGCCGGTGGAATCACCCAGCACATTGGAGCCTACCAGGTGAATGTGCGGATGGAAGACGGGGACAGGGCGATCACTTTCATCGATACTCCTGGGCACGAGGCGTTCACGGCCATGCGGGCGCGTGGTGCTAAAGTCACCGACATCGCGGTATTAGTGGTAGCCGCAGATGACGGCGTGATGCCCCAAACTGTCGAGGCAATCAACCATGCTCAGGCGGCCGACGTGCCGATCGTGGTGGCGGTCAACAAGATCGATAAAGAGGATGCGAATCCAGATAAAATCCGGGCTCAACTCACTGAATACGGTTTAGTTGCCGAAGAATACGGCGGTGACGTCATGTTCGTGAACGTGTCAGCTCGCGAAGGCACCGGGATTCAAGAGTTGCTTGAATCCATCATTTTGACTTCCGATGCAGCATTGTCTTTGGATGCGAATGCTAATGCTGACGCTCGCGGGGTGGCGATTGAAGCCAACTTGGACAAAGGTCGGGGGGCTGTGGCCACAATGCTGGTGCAGCGCGGGACTTTGCGAGTGGGGGACGCAGTGGTTGTGGGTTCCTCCTATGGTCGCGTGCGCGCTCTCTTCGACGAAAATGGCAGTGCTTTGGAAGAAGCTGGTCCTTCTCGGCCAGTACAAGTTTTGGGATTGACTTCAGTTCCTCGAGCCGGTGACCAATTCTTGGTGGCACCAGACGATCGGACTGCTCGCCAGATAGCGGAGCGCCGGGAAGCGGCAGAACGCCAAGCTCAGTTGGCTAAGCGCCGCCGCCGGGTGTCTTTGGAAGAGTTGGATAAGGTACTCAAAGCAGGCGAAGTCGACACACTGAACTTGATCATCAAGGGTGACGTCTCCGGTGCGGTAGAGGCGCTGGAGGATTCGCTGCTGAAACTAGATGTTGGTGAAGAGGTCCAGTTGCGAATCATTCACCGGGGCGTGGGGGCAATTACGCAAAATGACGTGAACTTGGCAACCGTCGATAATGCGGTGATCATTGCCTTCAACGTGCGTCCAGCTGAACGCGTCCAGGAATTAGCGGATCAAGAGGGCGTGGAAATCAAGTACTACACGGTAATTTATCGCGCACTCGAAGACATAGAATCCGCCATGAAAGGCATGCTCAAACCGATCTTCGAAGAGGTCGACATGGGTAGTGCCGAAATATTGCAGGTTTTCCGTTCGGGCAAATTTGGCAATATCGCTGGTTGTGTGGTGCGCAAAGGTGAGATTCGCCGTGGAGCGAAGGCACGCCTGGTTCGCGACGGCACAGTGGTGAACAATTCGTTGGAGATTGCTTCGCTGCGTCGCGAAAAGGACGATGTGACTGAGGTGCGAGAAGGCTACGAGTGTGGTATCACTTTGGGCTTCAAGGATATTCAAGTTGGCGACCTGATCGAAACCTGGCGAATGCAAGAAATCGTTCGCAACTAGTTGGATCAACCGGGTTAGTTGTCCTAGCTAGGTGAGTATGCGAATCGTGGTAAATGGTCTGAAGCGAGTTGAACATGGCTGATGAAGCAAGAATCCGTCGGATTGCCGAGCGAGCCAGGGCGTCTATTGCCCAGACTTTGGAACGCGAAGTCAAGGATCACCGGCTCGGGTTTTTGACGATTACAGATGTTCGCGTGACGGGCGATTTACAGCATGTGACGGTGTTTTACACGGTTTTAGGTGACGAGTTAGAGCGCAAGCGTACACGTCGAGCACTAAATTCGGCGCGAGGTTTGTTTCGCTCCCGGATGGGACAGGCCTTAGGCTTGCGTTTGACTCCAACTTTGAAGTTCACGGAAGACCATTTGGGCGAGTCAGCTGCCTCACTGGAAAAAGCTTTGCAAAGGGCGCGTTTGCGGGATGCAGAAATTAGTCGGGCTGCTCAGGGAGCCAAGTATGCTGGTGAAGCTGACCCGTACAGGCGCGACGAGGACAAAGCTGAGGAAAACAGTGATGGCATCCTGGTAGAGACCGAGCTGAATTGAGTTAAAGCTTGAGGATGCCAAGTGATTGACGGCCTATTGGTGGTGGACAAACCAGCGGGGATAACTAGCCACGACGTGGTGTCTTCGGTGCGTTGGCTCTCCCGACAAAAGCGGGTGGGACACGCGGGGACGCTAGATCCTGATGCCACTGGCGTGCTGGTCGTGGGACTGGGGCGAGCAACGAAGTTGCTGACCTATATAGTCGGCGATTCAAAAACTTATCGGGCGATGATTCGCCTGGGTGTGCGCACGGTGACAGAGGATGCTAGCGGGAGTTGGATTGACTCCGTGGGCGCAGTGCTGGGAGTGGACGCTGTTGCACCCTCGGCTGATCACGGTGGGTCTCAGCCTGGGGTTCTGGTTTGTACAGAACAGATTGATCGAGCAATTGCCGCTTTGACAGGCAAGATTTTACAGGTCCCCTCGAAAGTGTCGGCGATCAAAGTCGGTGGTAAACGCGCTTATGCGCGGCTGCGCAGCGGCGAAGACGTGCAATTAGCTCCTCGACCAGTGACGATCCACCGTTTTGAGCGCTTATCTAACCCGCAAGCAACCTGGCTGTCTCAGCCAGCTAGCGTGCCCGTGGTTGATTTTGAGGTTGAAGTTGACTGCTCGTCTGGAACCTACATTCGAGCTTTAGCCCGCGATTTGGGGGAGGCTTTGGGTTGCGGGGCGCATTTGACAAAGCTGAGAAGAACTAGGGTGGGGAGTTGGACTCTAGCCGATGCAGTACAACTGCCGGAGCGGATAGTCCAGACAGGTGACTCCACACGACCTGCACTGCCAAAATATTTGTCTCTCTCCCAGGCTGCGTTGCGAATTTTTCCGCGTGCGATCCTATCCAGGCTGGATTTCGCGAAGTTTCAACACGGAGGGGCTCCGCAAAGTGTACTCGTAACCGGTGGGGATAGAGCTACTGGGGCCGCCAAGGCGTGCTCACAGCCAATTTATGCCGCAGTTAGCGAGGAAGCACCTGAAATAGTGGGTGGACTACTATTACAGGTAAAATCTGGATCGAATAAATCAGATGGAGCAGATAAGCCAAATACCGGAGAGCAACAGGAAGAGAAAATTGGTGCAAACAAAGTTTTGTGCGCAAACGAATTCCTGCATTCAAGTCAAGCTCTGTCGGAGAAAACGGATTCAAAGGCAGACACAGATGATGAATGCCACGAGGGTTTTGAGCCAGTAGGTGAACGCTCACAGTGGAAAGTATTGACGGTTTTTGCTTGAAGTAACTTAAGGTTGATTGGTGTGTAGAGGAATTTTTGGAGGAAACTATGTCGTGTGGATGCGGTTGTGCCGCTCACAAGCAGGATAGTGTACAGGGGAGTGAGCAAACTACGGAAATTGATCCGGTCAGTGTTGATTTCAATGAGCAAGGTCAAGAAAAGGCCAGTGTCGGCTGTGGTTGCGGACAGCGCTCTCACGCTCGCGCTGTTGCCTACTCCACTGGTCACACTAGTGCTCACGCAAATGAGCGCACCAATACCCACGCTACTAGTAGACACGGCAACGGCTGTTGTGGGCACACCCACGAATCTCATTCTGGGTCTCGCCACCATGATGGAAAAATGTTCAGACAAGAAAATGGCAACTTAAATTTGGCGGTTCGGGGCGCTCAGAAATGAGAGTTTGGCGCGCACTAACACAAATACCAGCCAAACAGCGCTCAGTAGTAACGGTAGGAAATTTTGATGGCATGCATCGCGGACACCAAAAATTGGTGCGGTTAGCGGTACAACGAGCCAAACAATTGGCGGTGGACTCGGTGGCTCTCACCTTCGATCCGCATCCGCGACGTGTGCACTATCCGCAGCGCAAGACGTACATGATTATGACCCTGCAGCAGCGTTTAGAGGCTTTGATGGCTGCAGGGATGGAGGCAACTTTAGTGGCTCAATACGACCGGGAGCTCTATTCTTTGCCGCCCACAGATTTTGTGCAGCAATATTTGGTGGATTCACTAGGTGCCGTGGAAGTGATTGTCGGCCAGGATTTCAAATTTGGGCGAGACAATCTAGGAAATGTAGACACTTTGCGTGAATTGGGCGAAAAATTTGGGTTCACTGTTTCCGCTGTCTCTGACATTGTCGATGCAACCGGGAGAAGATGGTCGTCTTCGTGGGTGCGGGAAAGCCTAGAGGTAGGGGATGTGGAGCAGGCAGCCCAAATATTGGGGAGAGCTCCCAGAATCACCGGTGTGGTACTGCACGGAAATAAGCGGGGGCGAGTTTTAGGGTTTCCTACTGCAAACTTGTTGGCTGACGGCGACGTGCAATCCCCAGGAGATGGAGTTTATGCTGGTTGGCTGGTCCTGGATGTGCAGACACAGGCAGATCCAACTGCGTACTCCGCAGAGGTAGAGAGCGTTGAGGCTGCTGAAACTTACTTGCCAGCGGCGATTTCAGTCGGGACTAACCCGCAATTTGGCGATCAGATGCGCACGGTGGAGGCGCACGTGTTGGGACGCGGCGACTTGAATCTGTACGGTCGTCAAGTGACGGTGGTGTTTGTGCGCCGTCTGCGCGACATGTTGAAGTTCGCTAACGTCGAACAATTGAAGGCTCAAATGGACGAGGATTTGTTGAATACTGCGCTGGCTCTAGGGGTCAGGCCTGCTGGGCGAGTCAATCCAGACTCGGTGACCGCAGTGTAACGATGTAGGGGTGTTTACCTGCACGGGTTCAGTAGGTGAGGTGATTATTCCCTTAGGTGCGCTATTTCACCGCCGTTTTTCTGCGCACATCCTAAGAAATTCGCTTGTAACCGTGCTATTGTCAGTGTTGCCGTATTTCGGCCACGGCTTTGTCATGCCCGGATGGATCGGCTCCGGCGCTCTGTGCAACGACAGGAACAGGAGATCTAATGCCGCTGAGTAAGGAAGTAAAAGATAGAATTATCGCTGAATACGCGACTCACCCAGGGGACACTGGTTCTCCTGAAGTCCAGGTGGCTT
The DNA here is from genome assembly GCA_965120455.1 of uncultured Actinomycetaceae bacterium. Lineage (GTDB taxonomy): Bacteria > Actinomycetota > Actinomycetes > Actinomycetales > Actinomycetaceae > Scrofimicrobium. Next base: position 20,921 of record CBCPNB010000019.1, read on the forward strand.
TGCTGACCCAACGAATTAAGGACTTGACTGAGCATTTTAAAACGCACCACCACGACCACCATTCGCGGCGGGGTTTGTTGTTGCTGGTTGGTCGTCGGCGCAATTTGCTGAAGTATTTGGCTTCAATTGATATCGATCGATATCGTTCGTTGATTGAGCGATTGGGTTTGCGTCGATAGGATTTTGTGGAAGTTCGGCCTGCTGCTTTTAGTGGTAGGCCGAAATTGTGACTTGGGTCAGTCAAGGTGCATTCCGGCGCGCTGCAGGATTACGTCGGGGTGAGGCTACTTGGCGCTGGATAGTAACCAATAGCTGCCCAGAGTGTGGCTATGTTGGTCGGCTTGGTGTTTAACTTTTGGCGCGGTTTTCGACAGTGATTCTCGCAGTTTCCAGATGGGATAGTTGGGTTGCGAGGATTTCGATCGAAGGCCGACGAAGTGAACACCCCGCCAGCTGTAAAGAAGAGGAAATTGGGGGATTACTATGGAGGGTGAAAACATCGTCACCGCTGAAGCAATTATAGACAATGGCCGTTTTGGCAAACGCAGAGTTCGCTTTGAAACCGGCCAATTAGCTAAGCAAGCTGCAGGTTCAGCGCTGGCTTATTTGGATGAGGAAACCGTGGTTTTATCGGCCACGTGTGTTGGTAAACAACCAAAAGATCAATTTGATTTTTTCCCATTGACAGTAGACGTTGAGGAGCGCCAGTACGCAGCGGGCAGGATTCCCGGCTCGTTTTTTCGCCGTGAAGGCCGCCCCGGTACAGATGCGATTTTGGCGGCACGGCTAATTGACCGGCCCCTACGTCCAGGATTTGTCAAGGGTTTGCGCAATGAGGTTCAGGTGGTAGAAACCGTACTAGCCATCCACCCAGACTATGCTTACGACGTATTAGCTATCAATGCCGCCTCTATGTCCACTCAAATCGCTGGTCTGCCTTTTACTGGCCCAATTGGGGGCACGCGTCTAGCGCTGATCGACGGCCAATGGGTGGCTTTCCCGCGCTGGTCCGAAATGGAGCGCTCAGTTTTCAACATGGTGGTGGCTGGTCGAATTGTCCAAAAAGAAGATGGTACGGACGACGTGGCCATCATGATGGTTGAAGCGGGCGGCGGCGATAACGAGTGGGAGCTAATTCAACAGGGCGCGACTAAGCCTACTGAGGAAGTAGTGGCCGACGGCTTAGAGGCCGCTAAACCCTTTATTCGCGCGCTCTGTGAAGCCCAAATCCAGGTGGCGCAAAAAGCTGCCAAAGAAACAGCGGAGTTTCCTCTCTTCTTTGACTACACGGATGAAGAATTCGCGGCCGTGCAAAATGCGGTGGCTGGGAAACTAGAAGCTGCTTTGCGCACTGAAGGAAGACAAAAGCGCGATGAAGCAGTTGAGGCTGTGCGCGAAGCCATGCTCGAAGAGCTAGCCGAACAATTCCCTGAATCGGAAAAAGCCCTCAAAGCTGCTTTCCGCTCCATTGAAAAAGAAACTATTCGCCAACGTACGTTGCGCGAAGGCATTCGTTTGGATGGGCGCAAACCTACCGAAATTCGCTCACTGTTGTGCGAGGTGGAAGTGCTGCCGCGCGTACATGGTTCGGCCCTATTCCAACGCGGCGAAACCCAGATTTTGGGGGTAACCACTCTGGCTATGCTGCGCATGGAACAACAAGTGGATAATCTGAGCCCGCAAATGTCCAAGCGCTACATGCACCAATACAATTTTCCGCCGTTTTCAACCGGTGAAGTGGGTCGCGTGGGTTCACCCAAGCGGCGCGAAATTGGTCACGGTGATTTAGCGGAGCGAGCCTTGCGTCCAGTGATTCCTAGCCGCGAGGACTTTCCCTACGCGATTCGCCAGGTTTCAGAGGCGCTGGGTTCAAATGGTTCTACTTCAATGGGGTCGGTGTGTGCTTCCACCATGTCCTTGCTGCAAGCGGGTGTGCCTTTACGGGCTCCAGTGGCTGGTATCGCCATGGGGTTGATGACCGGTGAAGTCGACGGACAGTCGCGTTCGGTGACTTTAACTGACATTTTGGGTGCAGAAGATGGTTTTGGCGACATGGACTTCAAAGTGGCTGGAACCGCAGATTTTATTACCGCTTTGCAGTTGGACACGAAGTTAGATGGGATTGACTCTCAGGTTTTGCGGGCGGCTTTGGCACAAGCCCGGGAAGCGCGCCTACACATTTTGAACTACATGACGCAGGCAATCAGTGAGCCTGATGAGATCAGCGCATATGCTCCGCGTATTTCTACCGTGCAAATCCCGGTTGACAAAATCGGTGAGGTCATTGGCCCCAAAGGCAAGATGATCAACCAGATTCAAGAAGACACTGGCGCGGACATCACCATCGAGGATGACGGCACGGTTTACGTGGCTGCAACTAGTGGCTCATCTGCGGAAGCTGCCCGGACGATGATCAATCAGATAGCGAACCCGCAGCTGCCTGAGATCGGTGAGCGTTTTGTGGGCACAGTGGTCAAGACGACCTCATTTGGCGCCTTCGTGTCTTTGCTGCCAGGAAGAGATGGTTTGCTGCACATTTCCCAGGTGCGTCGCCTAATTGGGGGTCGCCGGGTGGAATCAGTTGAGGACGTTTTACACGTTGGCCAACAAGTTGAAGTGGAGATTGCTGAAATTGACGATCGCGGCAAGTTGTCCTTGCACGCTGTGGTCGATGAAGCCACCGAAGCGGCAGTTTTGCAAAGCGAACAAGAAGCGCGGGAGCGACGCAGTCGCGGACATCGCAGTCGTGGTGACTTTAGGTCCTGGAATGAGGACGGCGAGCCTAGGCACTATCGCAGTAGTGGTCAAAACGGTGAGCGCATCGAGCGGATAGAACACGCTCCGAATAGGAGTCTTCACGAGAGTGACTCCAGTGAGCGCGGGGTGGAGCGCCGTCGCACGCGTTTTCGTCGTCGTCGCAATGATGGAGACGCGCCTGCAGCTGGTTTTAGTGGTGAACCGTCGACTGCAGCTGCTTCGCTGTTGACTGACGGAGAATAGTGATAGTTGGGGCGAGCAAATTGTGCGCGCCCCAATTTAGGGAGCGCAGTTGATGGATTTAACGCCAATTGATTTGCCCTTGACCGATTTAGGTGACACCACCTGGGCCGCTAAGTACATTGATGGCGACTTGGAAATGCGTCGGTCAATCTTACCTGGAGGCGTGCGGGTTTTAACCCAGTTTGTGCCAGGGACTCTTGCAGTGGCCATGGGGTTTTGGGTGCCGACGGGCTCTCGCGACGAAACGGCACAGATTTCTGGTGCTTCGCATTTTTTAGAACACTTATTGTTCAAGGGCACGGCTCGGCGGTCAGCTTTGCAGATTGCTAGCTCCTTTGACGAAGTTGGCGGTGATTCTAATGCGGCTACGGGACGCGAAAGCACGTTTTTTTGGGCGCAAGTTCTAGACACTGATGCACCTATGGCGTTAGAGACTCTTACTGACATGGTCACTAGCTCCTTGTTGCAGGATGCGGATGTGGAAACTGAGCGGGGAGTCATTCTCGACGAACTAGCGATGAGCGATGATTCTCCGTCTGAAGTCGGACACGAAGCTTTCCAGCTGCTAGTGCATGGCGACAATGGCTTGGGACGCCCAATTGGGGGAACAATCGAGTCGGTTAGCAATTTGTCTGCGCCAACAATTCGCGAAATTTATCGCACTAAATATCGGTCAAACACGCTGATTTTCACGGCGGCCGGAAATGTCGAACATGAAGTGATTTGTCGGCAACTATTGCAAGAGTTACGAGCAGCTAACTGGGAGTTAGCTGAAGGCACACTGCCCGAGCAGCGCCGCGACAAATACAGTGAGTATTCTCAGCCCGGTCAAGCCAAAGAACAGGTTTTGAATCGTCCCGGCGAGCAGGCACACGTATTTGTGGGAGGAAAATGGTTTGAGTCCTTACATCCCCACTCTTCCGCTAATACGGTGTTTTCAACCATTTTGGGCGGGGGAATGTCCTCCCGACTATTTCAAGAAGTACGCGAAAAACGAGGTTTGGCGTATACTACCTACTCGTTTTCGTCAGCTTACGCGGATACGGGTACTTTTGGCATGTATGCCGGGTGTGCTCCCAAAAATGCGGATCAGGTGCGAGACATTTTGTGGCGAGAAGTCCACCGTATGGCCAGCGAGGGGATTAGCGACAACGAACTCAAACGCAGTCAAGGCCAGTTGATTGGCTCAATGTTTTTGGGGATGGAAAACTCGGAAGCTAGAATGCGGCGCTTGGGCTACGCGGAGCTAAACGGTAAGTTCATTCCTTCCGACGTGGCGGCAGCGCGTACCCAAAATGTCACTAAAGAGGATGTGCAACAGCTGGCTCAACGCTTAGTGGAAACTGCTCCCGTAGAAGTCATGGTGTTGCCCAAAGGATCCAAGGGCGCTGATGAATGAGTCAGCGGCAGCTGCCAACAGGTGGGTCGATGCTGCTTCACCGGCCGATGTGGGGATGGTGGCCTCTTGGCAAATCGACTTATTGCGGGGATCAATTCTACAGGCGGCTCCGCCAAATTGTGAAGCTGCAATCAACAAAGTGCTGAGTCGACTCGATTTGCAGCAAATCCAGGATCAGTTTTTTCGACAGATCCGTGCTAGTCGCCCTGATTGGGCAGTGTTTTGTGCGCGGGATGCCAAAGTGGTAGAGCCGTGCGGGTTTGTGCTCTTTGGCCCTGCTGAACCAATTGAGTTGCCGGTTAGTAAGACTGATACTCAGATATTGCCTTCGGGGATTGAGATAGCTTCTCTCATGGTGGAGGCCAAGTATCGCGGTTTAGGACATGGGTCACGTCTGTTAGAGGCTACGGTTAAACGAGCTAAGTCGCTCAATTTAGCAAATATTCGTTGTTGGATTTCGGCGGATAATCAGGGAGCGCAACAGTTTTTCTCGGGAGCGGGTTTTGCTCCAGCGGGCAAACGTCGCCAGCTGGATATGGGGGAAATAAACTATTTAGAGCACTTGTGGTACACCCGACTATAAAAGTTAGAGTAAGCCAGGCGAAATTGTGTGCTTAAGGTGACAAACTGGAGATTATGACGGCGCTTTACGGAAATTTAGGGGAACCGGCTCCATTGGCTTCGACCGCGCTACGCGTGATGCCTTTGGGCGGGTTGGGTGAGGTCGGTCGCAATATGAATGTCCTGGAATATCGGGGCAAGTTGTTGATTGTGGACTGTGGGGTGCTTTTCCCGGAGGAAACCCAGCCGGGCGTGGATTTGATCTTACCGGATTTTCAGGCCATTGCCGAGCGGATGGATGACGTGGTGGGGTTGGTGCTCACCCACGGGCACGAAGATCACATTGGTGCGGTTCCGTATTTGTTGAAACTACGGGAAGATATTCCTATTTATGGGTCTGAGTTGACTTTGGCTTTTTTGGAGCCAAAACTGGCTGAACACCGGTTGTCGGCCGCCAATTTTCAGCAGGTACGTGAGGGAGCGCGCTTGCAGTTAGGCGACTTTGACTTGGAATTTGTCTCAGTTACGCATTCCATTCCCGACGCTTTGGCTTTATTTGTGCGCACTGGGGCGGGCAATGTGTTGATTACAGGCGATTTCAAAATGGATCAGCTGCCTTTGGATCGGCGGTTGACGGATTTACCGGCTTTTGCTCGTTTTGGTGAAGAGGGTGTGGACTTATTTTTGGTGGACTCCACTAATGCGGAAGTTCCCGGGTTTGTGACTTCGGAGAGCGAGTTGCGTCCGGTGATTCAGTCGGTGATTGATTCAACTGAGGGCGCAGTGGTAGTGGCTTCTTTCGCCTCGCACGTGCATCGAGTACAACAGGTAGCCCAAGCGGCCAAAGCCACAGGGAGAAGAGTGGCTTTGGTGGGGCGCTCAATGGAGCGCAATATGCGGATTGCGATTGAACGCGGGTTCTTGGTTGATCCAGGTGAGGTATTTTGTCCACTGGAGCAAGTGCGCCAACTACCGCGTCACGAACAGGTGTACATGGTGACGGGTTCTCAAGGTGAGCCGATGGCAGCTTTGGGGCGGATTTCTCAGGGAACTCACGCACAACTGGAGGTGGGTCCGCAGGATACGGTAATTTTTGCTTCCTCGTTGATTCCAGGAAATGAAAACTCGGTGTTTCGGGTGATCAACGATTTGACGAAGCTGGGAGCCAAAGTAGTACATCAGGGCAATGCGAAGGTGCATGTGTCCGGGCATGCGGCTGCAGGCGAGTTGATTTACTGTTACAACATTGTCAGACCCAAGAACGTGATGCCGGTGCACGGGGAAATTCGGCATTTGGTGGCCAACGGCCAGTTGGCGGTGAAAACCGGGGTGGATCCACAAAACGTGGTGTTGGCTGAGGACGGTGTGTGTGTGGATTTGCTAGATGGGCGGGCACAGGTTTCTGGAGCAGTGCCTTGTGAGTTGGTGTTTGTAGACGGCAAATCGGTGGGTGAAATCAGTGAGAGCGAGTTGGAGGCGCGCCGGATTTTAGGTGCTGAGGGATTTGTCTCCATTTTTGCGGTTGTGGGCAAGGAAAGCGGTCAAGTACTGACACCACCGGTGATTCGCGCAATTGGTTTAGCCGAGGATAGTGCGGTCTTTGACGGTCTGCTACCAGTTTTGCGGGAGGCTTTGGAGAAGGCGGCGGCTCCTGGAAATGTGCCGGTGGCGAATTTGCAGCAGGTGTTGCGCCGCGAAGTGGGTCGGTTTGCTGGACGAGTTTTGCGGCGGCGTCCAATGGTTGTGCCGGTTGTGGTCGTGCAATGACGCTGTTTTTTGAGGGGTTGGCCAAGCGTTTAGCGGGTCGAAGTCGTGCTGGTAAATCTTTGGATCCGCTGGCGGCGGCGGAGTCTCGGGGCGAACGCAAAGTGGGGTCGGTGTCGCTGATTCCTGGAGTGGGTCGGTTTATTTCGACAGCTTCAATGGTGTTGTCTGTGAGTTTGTACGTGCCGCAATTACCTGAAAGAGACTCGGCGATTCGCGCCCAGATGGCTTTGGCTTCCCCGGGGGGCAGTTACACCACGCTTTTGTGTGTGCGCTCTCAAGGAGTGGAAGCGTGTTTGGCAGCTCCTCTGGGAACTGGACCTAATTCTTTTACAGTGCGTAGGCAGCTGCTGCAAGATGATATCCACACGCTAACTGAGGGGCTGGTTGGCGACATTGGTGTTTCATTGGTGATGGTGGAAAACGAAGGATTTACTACCACCGTGTTGTCGGCGGGGGTGGAGGCGGATCCAACTTTGGCCAGTTTGGAAAAGATTGAGCTGCATCCTGGCGACATGGTGCATGTGTCGGGTGCGGATTTGTCTGTGCCAACGGCGGCACAGGTTCTCACGCAATGGTGTGAGTCTTTGCCTGACTACGTCAAGTTGGTGGTGTCGGTTTCTCCTGCCGTGGAGGAGGTTCGGGCTGAAGTGTGGCCCGCGATTTTGCGTCGCACTGATTTGATTAGTATGAATATTCGTGAGTCAGCGATTTTGACGCAGGTTTTGAACGCCAATTCTCCGGGAACCGCGCTCAGGCACGTGTTGAAGCCAGAGGCGCAGGTGGTGCGTCGCTTGGGGGTGCGCGGCTGTGAAATTCAGGAGAATTTGGGTGCGCCAACTGTGACGATTCCAGCTTACCGGGCTAAACGTGGGGACACGACGGGGGTGGGGGATACTCACGTGGCTACTATGTGCGCGCGACTGTTGCTAGGAGATGACTTGCATACGGCTTGTACTATGGCGAATGCGGCGGCAGCGTTGATGTTGTCGCGGGACTCGATTTTGTATGCACCTACTCAAGAGCAGATTTTAGAGACCATGGAGCGGGGTGCTGTGGCTTGATGGCACGAAATTCGAAGGGAAAGGTTCCAAAGAATCCGGATTCTGCCAGGGCGCGAAAAACCAAGGGAACTGGGACTGGAGCAACAAAGAAGACGGCTGAGGGGGGTAAAAAAACTAATCAGAGTCCAACTAGTTCTAGTTCTAGCCAGCAGAGTCAACCTGGGTCACAGAAGGGGTCTGCGTATTTATTGGCAAATTTTTTTGGAACTGATGCCAGAGCCCAAATATATCGGGATGCTTTGGCATTTATTTTGTTGGCAATTGCCATCATTGTGGCTTTGCGCGAGTGGTTTGGCATTTCGGGCATAGCAGGCAGCGCCATCCACCATAGTGTTACTGCCGTGGTGGGTATTTACTCGATTTTTGTGCCCTTTGCTTGCATGGTGGCAGCCATTATGTTGTTTCTAGCTCGCCACAATTCTACTTCTTTGCCCTACCACGTGGGTGGAGGAATTGGGCTAGTCTTTAGTTTTACCGGTTTGGCACAGGTTTTTCGCGGTAATCCTAGTTTTTTGCCATTTGTGGAAGTTGAAAAAGCGGGGGGAGTTCTTGGTTGGATTCTGGGCTATCCTCTGACTGCGTTGCTCTCTGCCTGGGGAGCAGGAATTCTGCTGATTTTGTTGATGATTTATTCGCTGTGTGTGGTGACTAAAACTCCGGTGCGTGAGTTGCCTAAAAAGTTGCATAGCTTGAGCAATACCAGCAAAGCCGCTAAGGCTAAGTCCGTAAATGGTGATACAAAGGCAATAGATGAGACACAAACCCAGGCATTGGGTGCTAGTGCAGAGGGAATGGCCACCAGTGAAGATGCGTGGCTGCAAGAAAATTACGCTGATTACGAGTCCAAAGAAGCCGATGAACAAAAACAGGATAGCTTTGCTGGTGATGACTATTTTGATGGTGATAGCTATCCGGGGGAAAAAGATGCATTTGCCGATGCACAGACTCTCCTTCTGGCTCCCGAATTTTTGACGACTGGAGACACTGTAGCACCCACGCAAGTGTTGAGGGTGGTGAATGAGGAAGACGCCACCGCCAGAGTGCCTACAGGGAGTTCTTCCCCAGGTAGCACAAAAGCTACGGATAATGCCACTTTGGTGGATAACCCGCAGGCGAGTGTGGAGCCAGAGCCTTTGCGAGACGGCACGCAGATTGCACCCTACAATTTGCCAGCAGCCGACTTGTTGACTGTAGGGGGCCAGCACGCCACGCGTACGGCCGCTAACGATCGAGTGGTTGAGTCTTTGCAAAAAGTGTTGGACGAGTTCAACGTCAACGCCAAGGTGACCGGGTTTTCGCGTGGGCCAACGGTGACTCGCTACGAGGTGACTTTGGGAGCGGGGGTCAAAGTAGAGCGGATTACTGCCCTTTCCAAAAATATTGCTTACGCGGTGGCCAGTGCAGATGTGCGAATTTTATCTCCCATTCCCGGCAAGAGTGCAATTGGCGTGGAAATTCCTAACACTGACCGGGAAAATGTGGTTTTGGGGGATGTTTTGCGTTCTCCAGCAGCACTAGCGGATGCGCATCCTTTGCTGGTGGGGGTCGGCAAAGACGTCGAGGGCGGCTATGTGGTTACGAATTTAGCTCGAACTCCGCACTTGTTGGTGGCGGGACAAACCGGCTCGGGTAAGTCGAGTTTTATCAACTCGATGATTGTCTCCATTTTGATGCGGGCTACTCCACAGCAGGTAAAACTGGTTTTAGTGGATCCAAAACGGGTGGAACTTACCATTTACGATGGGATCCCGCATTTAGTTACGCCAATTATTACTGATCCAAAGAAAGCGGCAGAAGCTTTGGAGTGGGTGGTGCGGGAAATGGACGCCCGTTACGACGATTTGGCAAACTACGGATTCAAACACATCGACGATTTCAACAAGGCAATTTTAGCTGGCACGGTGCAGCCTCCGGCGGGATCTAAACGGGTTTTGCGTCCTTATCCTTATTTGTTAGTGGTAGTTGACGAGTTAGCTGACATGATGATGGTGGCTCCCCGCGACGTGGAGGCCTCAGTGCAGCGAATTACGCAGTTGGCGCGGGCAGCGGGAATTCACTTGGTTTTAGCTACTCAGCGTCCATCAGTTGACGTGGTGACGGGGCTCATCAAGGCAAATATTCCTTCGCGTTTGGCTTTTGCCACGTCGTCTTTGGCGGATTCGCGGGTGATTTTGGATCAATCTGGTGCCGAAAAGCTAATCGGCAAGGGGGATTCACTGTATTTGCCAGCGGGCGCGGCTAAACCGGTGCGCGTCCAGGGCGCTTGGGTTGACGAAGAGGAGATTCAGCGCGTGGTGGAGCATGCGCGAAACCAGATGAGGCCGGTGTATCGCGACGACGTGTTGGCGGCTCCAAAAACAGCGAAGGTGGCAGAGGACATTGGGGCTGATTTAGAGGATTTGTTGGCTGCCGCCGAGCTGGTGGTTTCTACTCAATTGGGTTCCACTTCGATGCTGCAACGCAAGCTGCGCGTGGGTTTTGCTCGGGCTGGCCGGTTGATGGATTTGTTGGAGTCCCGCGAAATTGTGAGTCCCTCGAAGGGATCTAAGGCACGTGATGTGTTGGTCCCTCCCGAGGAGTTGCCTAGCGTGTTGGCTCTGTTGCGCGGGGAGACTGATTCTTTGGCTGGTCGCAGTGAGGCGAATCTAGCTGGTCAGGGTGTAAGTGGCGCTGTTTCGGCTGAGGGTAGAGGGGGTTCGCCCCAGGCAGCAGCGACAGTATCCGGAGTTCCTGCTCCTGGTGTTATTCCTGTCTCTGGTTCTATGTTTAGTGGAGGTGAGGAGGTGACTACTCCAAATACCGGGATTGTAGCGGTAGGAGGAGAGTTTTCCTCGGACGGAGCGCAGACTGAGGTGGCCGGGCCCTCACCAGTCGATGATTTTCGGTAATGTTTAGTGTGACAGTACTTGTTCGACGATATTTATCCGCAGTAAATAACGGTTACGCGAACAAGCAATATTTCACTGCCTACAAGTGTTTTGACTAGAGGTTGGGCAGCAGAGTTGCTGATATTAACTGGTTTTACTGGTTTGAGTTTATGGAGGAATGGATGAAGCCAGTTGCTAAACCCTCCAACCCTAACGTGAATTTGCCAAATGCTTTGACTGTGCTGCGTTTGGTGCTGGTGCCAGTGTTTATCTGGCTGATGTGCGTAGAGGGTGTGTTTTGGCGCTGGCTGGCGCTAGTGGTGTTTGTGGTTGCCTCTATTACCGATAATCTGGACGGGCGTTTGGCGCGATCCCGGAATTTGGTGACTGAATTTGGCATGTTGGCGGATCCGATTGCAGATAAAGCTTTGACTTTGGGAGCCTTCATTGTGTTGTCTGGGGAAGGCCTGTTGCCGTGGTGGTTTACGATTGTTGTGGCTGTGCGCGAGTTGGGGATTACGTTGCTGCGCGAAATTATGCGGCGTCGGGGACGAATAATTTCGGCGGGCAAAGGGGGGAAAGTAAAGACCGGTTTGCAAATTACTTTGATTATTTGGTTGTTGATTCCTTGGTTCCAAATGTTGCCGCAGTCGGGGGAGACCACGGTAACTGTGTTATCGTGGAGCCTGATTGTGATTGCATTCATACAAACTTTGGTTAGTGCTGTGCCATACTTGCGCAACGTGTATAAGTGGTACAAAACCCAGGGCTAGCTTTTGACGTTTAGATTGTCAGTTAGTTTTCAGATAGTGTTATTTTCCCTGTCAAGTGGTAATGTAATACTTAGCAATGAGGATGAGTCTACTCGACTCAACTCTGTGGTGGGGTTGAGTGCCGACCTGGATTTCAGGAGGGCTGTTGTGGAAAGGAATGAAAGCTTGATGGAAACTACCGCCGGTGGTACTTTGAGCGGTGTTTTGGCGCTGCATCCTGCAAAGAATCAGGGTGCGTTAGAACAGGATTTTGGTACGGCTATGGAGTTGTCTGGGAGGAACCAGGGGCTCCAGACGGTAGATACTAGTCGCTACGATGCTGATATGCAGGGGATTGAATACATTAACATTGTGGCCCAACAGATTGCCAAGTTTTTCTTTGACAATGATGCTCCAGAACAAATGTTGCGCGTCCAATTGGGGGGCGTGCTGCGGGATTTGCGGGGAAACCAGGATCGCACACTCCGAAATGTAGCCGATAAAGCGGGAATTTCGCTGGGCTATTTATCCGAGATTGAGCGGGGGAAAAAGGAAGCTTCTTCCGAGCTGTTGAATGCGATTTGTGGTGCTTTGCGGGTGCCGTTGTTTTTGGTGCTCCAGGAAACTTCGATGAGGATGGCGCGCGCTCAAAATAGTGCGGTGAATCCATCGCGGATGCCAAATTTGACGCGAAAATAGCCCGTTGGTAGGGGGGTAATCTTCTTTGCCATTCGGCGTGTCTTTTGCTTCGAACAAATGTTCGACTAAGGTTTTCTACAGGTAGAACTTTGTAGAGTTTTCCACAGGCTGGAAAGACTACTGCTGGATGTGGACGTCTAGAGCGTCCTATAGTTGCTGGCAAATCTTAGAGAGGGATGGCGCGTAGACCAAATATTGTTGGTCTAATAAGAGGCCAGGGCGGCTGCCCTTGAACAGAAAGATGTGCTCACATGGTGAAAGAAAAAACTGGCGTCGGCGTGGTGGAGGATCGAGCGAAAGCTTTGAGCATGGCCATGCAGCAAATTGACAAGCAATTTGGCAAAGGCTCGATCATGCGTTTGGGGGATCAAACGCACCAGCCGGTGAAAGTGATTCCAACTGGTTCTTTGGCTCTGGATATTGCTCTGGGAGTTGGGGGATTGCCGCGCGGTCGAATTGTGGAAGTTTATGGCCCGGAGTCCTCTGGAAAGACGACGGTGGCTTTGCACGTGGTGGCGAATGCGCAAAAAGCTGGCGGCAACGCGGCGTTTATCGACGCCGAGCACGCTTTAGATCCTGACTACGCTAAGGCTTTAGGCGTGGATGTGGATAATTTGTTGGTGGCGCAACCAGATACGGGGGAACAAGCGCTAGAAATTGCGGATATGCTAGTTCGCTCGGGGGGCGTGGACTTAATTGTGGTTGACTCCGTGGCGGCTTTGGTGCCTAAGGCCGAAATTGAAGGTGATATGGGTGATTCGCACATGGGGTTGCAAGCGCGTTTGATGAGTCAGGCGCTGCGAAAAATGACTGGGGCCTTGTCTGCTACTGGCACTACTGCGATTTTTATCAATCAATTGCGTGAAAAAATTGGAGTTTTTTTTGGCAACCCGGAAACTACGACGGGTGGGAAGGCTCTGAAATTTTATGCCTCGGTGCGCATCGATATTCGCCGGATTGAGGGGCTAAAGAGTGGTGGCGAAAACGTGGGGAATCGGACTCGCGCAAAAATCGTGAAAAATAAGATGGCTCCACCATTTAAACAGGCTGAATTTGACATTATTTTTGGTGAGGGAATCTCTCGGGAGAGTTCCTTGCTGGATATGGGCGTGCAAACCGAGGTGGTGAAAAAGTCCGGCGCTTGGTTCACCTATGGTAGCGATCAATTGGGGCAAGGAAAGGAAAAAGCCAGGCAATTCTTGGTTGACAACCCCGAATTATCTGCGGAAATCGAGGCTAAAATTTTGGCAGCAGTGGGAATCGGCGAGGAAGTAGTGGAAGCAGAACCTATCCAGCCAGTTGATAGTGTTAGAAGCGCTAGTGCCAAGAGTGGTAAAGGTAAGTTAGATAAACCCGAGGACGCGGGCTTTTAATGTCGCTAGAACGGCTAGATTCAGTATCACCAGATCTGTCAGCAGACTGGGATGGCGGAGTTTTTGGTCAAGACAGGCAAGGTAAAAGCCGCTACAGCTGTCAAAAGCACAGAAGACAGGCCAATTGTGGGGATTTACCGGTTGAACAGGCAGAGTTAAAAGCTTTGGACTGTGCGCTGCGAATTTTGGGGAGGCGAGCGCATTCTCAAGCTGAAGTGAGACAAAAATTGAAGCAGCGCGGATTTAGTCCGCAGGTAGTTGCCTCGGTGGCGCAACGAGTAGTCCAGCTAGGATATGTGGACGACTTGCAATTTGCTAAAGACTATGTGCGCTTGCGGGGGAGCTCTTTAGGGGTGCGGCGGCTAAAAAACGAGTTGACCGCCAAAGGGGTATCTAACGAAATCCAGCTACAAGTTTTAGACACGGGGGATAATCTAGCTGAATGGCAAAAAGCTTTGCAGCTGGCGAAACGCAAACTGGCTGCCAGCACAGATTTGCCGCGTGAAACCAGGGAGAGAAGGGCGCTGGGATTTTTAGTGCGCAGGGGCTTTGGAACTAGTTTGTCTGTTCGCGCAATTCGAACTGTACTAGCTGAGGAAAACGATCTTCTGGGAGATACGTTTGGGGGCGAATAATGGGAGTTGAAACATGGAGCAAAAGCTCAAGTCAGGCATAGAACAATTAGCCCAGACAGCATTGTCTTTATTGGAGAAAAGAAAGCTAACCTTAGCAGTTGGTGAATCTTTGACCGGGGGTCTGGTTTGTGCTCACCTAGTTTCAATTCCTGGTGCCTCCGCTGTGCTGCGCGGCGGGGTAGTTGCCTACAATGCGCAAATAAAATGCGACGTGTTGGGAGTATCATCAGAAGTGATTGCCCAAGATGGCACAGTCAATCCTCAAGTGGCAACGCAAATGGCTAAAGGAGTACAAAAGAAGTTGACAGCCGATGTTGGCCTGGCCACAACTGGGGTGGCGGGGCCGGGTTCTACCGAAGGCAAACCACCGGGGACAGTTTACGTAGCGATCGCTATAAATGGTTCTACTACTTGGAAAAAACTGGAACTAGCGGGTAGTCGCCAGGAAATAAGAGAACAAACAGTGAGCGCAGTCTTACAGCTTTTGATCACTTGGTTGGAAAAATCAACTTTAAGCTAGGCAGATAAAAAACTAAACTGGGCTGGGATGGAGAGCCAGGATCTGTAATGAAGACAAACACTAACATAAACAGCAATACTCGCACTGACAATCGTTACCAAAATGACACACTTGTCAATACAAATGTTTTACCACGTACATACACTGTTCGTACATTAGGGTGTCAGATGAATCAGCATGACTCGGAGAGAATCTCGGGTTTGCTGGAGGCAAATGGTTGGGTCAACGTTGAAAAAGTGCCAGAAAAGCAGGCGCGCGCCACTTCCGCTGGTGACATGGGGGCGGATGTAATCGTCATCAACACCTGTTCGGTGCGCGAGAATGCGGCAACTCGTTTATTTGGCAACTTGGGACAGTTAGCGGCGGTGAAAAAAGAGCGCCCTGGTATGCAAATTGTTGTCGGTGGTTGTCTAGCTCAGCAAATGCGCAAAGGGATTGTGGAGAAAGCACCGTGGGTGGATGCAGTATTTGGCACCCACAATATCGACGTGTTGCCAGCTTTACTGCGCAGAGCCGAGCACAATCGTGAAGCAGCGATTGAAATTGAAGACTCGCTGAAAACTTTCCCTTCCACTTTGCCCACTAAACGAGAATCGGTGTACGCGGCCTGGGTGTCAATTTCGGTGGGTTGTAACAACACCTGTACGTTTTGTATTGTGCCTTCCTTGCGGGGCCGGGAAAGGGATCGCCGTCCGGGAGAAATCCTGGAGGAAATCAATGCAGTGGTTTCCGAGGGCGCTATCGAAGTCACTCTATTAGGTCAAAACGTGAACTCCTATGGGGTTAGTTTTGGCGAGCGCGGTGCTTTCGCTCAACTCTTGCGCGCGGTCGGCCAGGTTGAGGGCTTGGAGCGAGTGCGGTTTACTTCCCCGCATCCGGCTGCTTTTTCTCAGGACGTTATCGAGGCGATGGCGGAAACTCCCACGGTAATGCCCAGTTTGCACATGCCACTGCAGTCGGGTTCTGACAAGGTGTTGCGGGAAATGCGCCGTTCCTATCGGCGCAAACGTTTCGCGGATATTTTGCAGCGAGTCCG
This sequence comes from uncultured Actinomycetaceae bacterium, assembly GCA_965120455.1. Classification (GTDB taxonomy): domain Bacteria; phylum Actinomycetota; class Actinomycetes; order Actinomycetales; family Actinomycetaceae; genus Scrofimicrobium. Next base: position 36,591 of record CBCPNB010000019.1, read on the forward strand.
GCAGGCTATCCCCAAGGCGGCGATTACCACTGACATTATCGTGGGATTTCCAGGGGAAACTGAAGCGGATTTTCAACAGACTCTGGAGATGGTTGAAGAATGCAGATTCGCTTCAGCTTTCACGTTCCTTTATTCTCCGCGTCCTGGTACACCTGCGGCCACGCGCTCTGATTTAATTCCGGCAGAAGTAGCCAAAGACAGATATCAGCGGCTAGTCGCTTTGCAGGAGCAAATTTCCACTGAGGAAAACCAAAAATTGGTGGGCAGTGTCGTCGAGGTTTTGGTGGCTGAAGGAGAGGGGCGCAAGGATGAGAATACTTTGCGAATCTCTGGTCGGGCCGCCGATAACCGGCTGGTACACGTGGCTTTACCCGAGAAAATGGCGACAGGCGTCCGGGCTCTGCGTCCGGGCGACCTCGTGGAAGCTAGAGTCACTTACGGTGCGCCACACTATTTGTTGGCTGACTCTGGAGCTCAAGGCGGTTTGTTCAAAGTGAGGCAGACTCGGGCAGGGGATGTGTGGCAGGCAGGACAAGAGAGCAAAACTGCTGAATCTGAAAATCGTGTTTCTTTGGGACTTCCAACACTAAAGATTGCCAAACTCTAGCAGTTTTTCTCTCAACTAAACACTGCGGAGCGCACAGTTTTGTTGCAAAGGTCTGGTTTGACAACGTAGCTTCGAAGCGTGTGTAGCTCTGCAAGTGCATTGCGTTCTAGCCTTTTTGCACTGAAGTTTGTAGTTGGTTTTGCAACCAAGCCAGTGGCTCGGCGACTACTGCAAAACGGTTAGTTCTCTAACTGAACTGGTTTCGCCAATACTAGTTCTTTCGAATTAGCGAGGCCATACCGAGGACTGCGGCAAAGAGAACACCGGCACAAGGCCAGATGATCCATGTGCGATGCCAGTCATAGGTCAGAAAACTCCATCCCAAATAAATGGCTGTGACTGAACACCAATAAATGTAAGAAAGTACTTCATTGCGTTTATTTTCGTACTTTGCCTGGCGAGTGTAGTTGCCTTCTTCTAATAAGTGTTGGAAGCTTTCAAAGATGATGCTGGTTCGCACGAGAAAGAAAACACCCAAAGCAACTAGAGCCAAGCAAATATCCACTCCAATGATTGTGGACATTCCTTCTTCGTTGATGATGGCGGCGATAACGATGGGAATCCAACAGATGATACACAAACCTACGCCAAAGGCTAAAGTTATTCCGTGGGTAGATTTATAAGCTCCCTTTAGTTTTTTTACGACTCCTTCCACACCGTAGGAAAGTTCAATGGGTTCTTTTTCGATATATTCATATGGCTCCAGACGATTTCCAAAAATGATAAATAATGCCACTGCAAAAGCAATCAGGATGGCTAGGATCGACAATCCGACGCCAGCTGCAGCTGACTCAGAAATTGCCCGATTTCCTGCGCTGCTGGCCAGGCCACCTAAGTAAATCACTGCGATGGGGGACAATATACATAGGGATACGCCGAAAGCAATTTTGCTGGCCACGGAGCGAACAGTACCCAAATAGGCGTTCGCTTCCTCTAAGGAAACGGTGAAGATTGGCTCTGTATACAGCAAGTCATCTACTTCTTCTTGAATTTGTGGTTCCAAGGAATCTTTCAATAGATAGTCGGTACTGACGTTAAAGATATTGCTGAGGCGGATAATTTTATCTAAGTCAGGAATAGAGGCAGCGCTCTCCCATTTGGAGATGGATTGTCTGGATACGCCTAGCTGACGAGCGAGTTCTTCTTGGGACCATCCATTCTTTTTTCTCAAATTGACGATTTTATCTGCCAGAATCATGCTGCTTTTTCTCCTCTAAGCATCGCTAGGTGTTATCTGTAGTTTGCCTTCACAAAAACTGGATCTGTTTTTTGTAAGCCCATCTATTGCAGCAAATCTCTTGGTTGCTAGCCACCAAGTTTGCCTTGAACTTTGTCAATTGTTGGTTGCTAAGACTTGTTTCAACTTTACAAAGTAGGAGCTTATCGGTAGCAAAGCACTGTTCTGCTCGATCCTAGGGGAGATCTAGAGCATACTTTTTGGGGTGGCAAACAATTTTGTTGGTAGATGCTGCTTCCGCACTATGATGTAGCCAGTGTTTTGAGTGCACCGTCAGTCAGGGAAGACTAGTCGGAAATGCTAGAGGGTAAGCTAGATAAATCAAAGAGGAGAGGTTGCCTAAAAATAGTGAGAGCAAAGCATTGATAGTCGCAATTTGTGGTCCAACTGCGTCAGGGAAATCTGACCTGGGGTTGGCATTGGCCAATCGTTTGGGTGGTACAGATCGGGCAGCAATTGTGGGTGCCGACGCGATGCAGCTGTATCGGGGCATGGATATTGGGACAGCGAAAACTCCCGTGGAACTGCGCCAAGGGATTTTGCACTTGCAAGTCGACCAACTGCAGGTGTGGCAAGAAGCCTCTGTTGCTGCCTACCAAAAATGTGCGCGCCAAGACGTCTCCCAATTGCAAAACTCTGGCCTCCAACCAGTAATCGTGGGTGGCTCGGGTCTGTACTTGAGAGCCCTGCTGGACCATTTTGAATTTCCCCCGACCAAAAGTGAGGTGCGCGCAGCCCTAGAACAACGAGTACAAACTTGCGGAATCACCCACCTATACGAGCAGTTAACCAAACTCGATCCTCTGGCTGCTGAGCGGATTCACCCCCACAATCAGCGCAGAATTATTCGCGCCCTGGAAGTAATCGAGTTAACCGGCCGACCTTTTAGCGCCACTTTGCCCAGAAACGAATATGTTCAGCCAACCGTGCAAATTGGCATCATGTTGGATTTAGAGCAATTGGATCAACGAATTCTTCACCGAACCAGGCAAATGTTTGCCCAGGGATTAGTTGAGGAAACCCGAGAATTATTGACGCAAGGACTAAAAGAGAGCAAAACTGCTTCTAGAGCCACAGGATATGCGCAAGCAATCAGTGTCATTGAAGGCAAGATCGGCAGGGCAGAAGCCATTGAAGCGGTTGCCCTAGCCACCAAACAATTATCGCGCAGACAAATCAAGTGGTTCAGGAGGGACTCGCGGATCCACTGGCTGCAATCCGCTGACCTAGAGCAGGCGGTGAGGATTCTCCGTGCGCAAGGAGTTGACGTCGAATAAAAGATCTCCATACTAACGTCTTACTTTTACGTATATAGACACAAAATTGCCTTATAGTGTCCTAGCGGCGCTATATTGTATTGCAGAGCTGTGATGCCAGTGAGTTACAGAATGACAGCAGGAAGAAGCTAACAAACCAGTGAACTGAGAAAATAGAAAAAGTCAGATTTTGTGTACCTCGATAATTCGATAGCCTTTTTTGGAAGCGATTTTTTGGGATTGGAAACCTTGGGAATTTAGCCAGTTGATCAGTGAGTCTGCGCCTAAATTCTTGGAAGTTACCAAATAGGCTGTGCCAGTGGGTGTCAAAAAACTCAACCATTTGCCTAAAAGCACGCGGGTTTGTTCTTTGCCGATCCGAACTGGCGGATTTGACCAAATGACGTCGAATTCTAGGTGATCTTCCTGCAAGAGGGCATCTTCTGCTAGGAAGGTTTGCACATTTTTGGCACCATTGATGGCAGCATTGCGTTTGGTCATGTCTAAAGCTCGCGGGTTCACGTCAACTGCCCACACCGTCGCCGCAGGCGACTCTAAAGCCATGGAAACAGCCAGTGGCCCCCAACCGCAGCCTAAATCCAAAAAACGCCCAGAAACAGGTAAAGTGGGGGCAACTTTCAATAACTGTGCGGTTCCCAAATCGAGTCTGCGACTGGAAAAAACTTTTGAGCCAACCCACATTTGCAAGTCGAATCCTCGTGATTCAATTGAAAGCAAAGACAATTCTGAAATATCGGCTGGCTCAACGTCAGAAAAATAATGTGTAGTCACAAGTACCACCATACCTAGGAGGCCAAATGAGCGACGAATATAAAGAGGTTTTGGCCAGGGCCGAAGCTGTCGCCGAACGCGTTCTGGCTCGCAACGCCAGTGCGCTGAAATCAACCCAAGGACAACGAGAAGGCGAGGCCGGTAGCCTAGAGCGCGAAGTTCGGGGAGCAACTAGGCGCGTGCAGGGATTGTCAACCGAGTTAGAGGATGTTTCTGAAGTCGAATACCGTCAAATCCGGTTAGAGCGTGTCGTGTTGGTTGGTTTGCGAGGCCATGAGAGCGTCAAAGAGGCAGAAAACTCTTTGGCTGAATTGGCGGCTTTGGCGCAAACTGCGGGCTCGAAAGTCTTGGAAGCAGTATTGCAGCAGCGAGACAAACCAGATCCGGCTACTTATTTGGGGCGCGGCAAAGCCCAAGAACTAGCTGCCATTGTCCGCGAAACTGGGGCGGATACGGTGATTGTGAATAGTGAATTGGCACCTTCACAGCGCCGAGGTTTGGAAGATGTAGTGGGAGTAAAAGTAGTTGATCGCACTGCTTTGATTTTGGATATTTTTGCTCAGCACGCGAAATCTAAGGAAGGCAAAGCGCAAGTAGAACTAGCCCAACTGGAGTATTTATTGCCCAGGTTGCGCGGTTGGGGTGAATCCATGTCTCGTCAGGCAGGTGGTCGCGTGGCTGGCGGTGAAGGGATCGGCTCGCGCGGTCCGGGTGAGACTAAGATTGAACTAGACCGGCGGCGAATCCGCTCCCGGATGGCTAAATTACGCAAGCAGATTGCTGCCATGGAGCCAGCGCGCATCACTAAACGCTCGCAGCGCAGGAGAGCAAAGATTCCGGCGGTGGCAATTGCCGGTTACACTAATGCCGGGAAATCCACGTTGTTGAATGCCCTAACTGACGCAGAAGTAATGGTTGAGGACGCGCTCTTTGCTACTTTGGATCCAGCAGTGAGGCGGGCAACCACTGTGGATGGGAGGGTGTATACGCTAACTGACACAGTTGGGTTTGTCCGCAATTTGCCGACGCAATTGGTGGAGGCATTCCGCTCTACTTTGGAAGAGATCGCCGAAGCGGAATTGATTTTGCACGTTGTCGATGCAGCTCATCCCGATCCGGTTGAACAGGTCAAAACGGTGCGGGAAATTCTATGGGAAATACCGGGAGTGCGCGACATTCCCGAGTTGTTAGTGTTGAATAAAATTGATTTGGCTGAGCCAGAAACGCGGGCGCGTTTGCGCTCAGTATTGCCTGAGGCGATCGAAGTATCTGGGTGGACTGGGCAAGGAATTGATGACTTGCGTTTAGAGATTGCCAACCGACTGCCGCGTCCGCGCATCCTCATGGATGTGGTGGTTCCCTATTCTTTGGGCAGATTGGTCAGTCAAGTGCATGAAGAGGGTGAAGTACTAAGTGAAGAGTGGGATGAGCGTGGCACGCATTTGGTTGCTCGTGTGAGCGAAAAATTGGCTCAACAGTTAGGAAAGGCTAACCTTAGCGGCAAAGCGAGTAAGTATGACCAAAAAGGTGAGTCCACTTCTGCAAATCCGCAGTTTTTCTCGGCGGAGGTGGGTGAAAACTCGGCTAGGTGAAGTCTTCCAATAAACGGTTGGCACACTTAGATTAGAGCAATAGCAGCTGATTGTGGAGATTGTCAGGGCTGTCAATCAAAGTCGTATCACCTAGCTCGAGGATACATCGCTCTGTTAGCGACAAATAATAGCGCAGCCAAGAAAGTGGTAACGTGAGGCGGTGTTGCCCTGCGCGTCGAATCTCAAATTTTGCGAATTCTGGAAGTAATCTGAGGGATAGTGTAAGTTCGCGGCAGGAATTTTGCCGTTGACGTGCTTGACCCTAGGAGAACCGATGACTATCGGCCAAATGCGGAGTTTGTATCCTTCGAAGTATGCGGGCAGACCCGCAAAGATCGCTATTGTTGGGGCAGGCGCAGTGGGAACGGCGGTTGCGTACGCGTGTGCGATGCGGGGAGCGGCGCGCGACATTGTGCTCTACGACATTAACAAAGCTAGGGTGGAAGCCGAGGCTTTAGACATTGCTCACGGCATTCAGTTCACGCCATGTGGTTCTATCACTGGCTCGGATGATATTGAGAGTTTGCGGGGCGCGGATCTGATCGTGGTGACTGCGGGGGCCAGGCAAAAACCGGGGCAGGCACGTTTGGATTTGGCCGGTTCAGCGGTGGATTTGATGCGTACTTTGGTGCCGCAGATGATGAATGTGGCTCCGGGTGCGATTTATTTGTATGTGACTAATCCGGTGGACGTGGTGACTTACGTGGCTTTGCGTTTATCGGGTTTGCCGCGCAACCAGATTTTTGGTTCGGGTACCGTGTTGGATACTTCGCGTTTGCGGTATTTGGTGTCTTTGCAAACGGGGATTGCGACTCAAAATATTCACGCTTATGTGGTTGGTGAGCACGGGGATTCCGAGGTAGCTTTATGGTCTACTGCCGAGATTGGCAATGTGCCGATCGACCAGTGGGGGCCAACTTTGAATGGGCGTGAGTTTGACGAACAGCTGCGTACTGAAATCACGCACGAGGTAGTGCGCTCGGCTGATGAAATTATTGCGGGAAAAGGGGCGACAAACTATGCGATTGGTTTGGCGGCCTCAAATATTGTGGGAGTAGTTTTGCGCGATGAGGCGCGGGTGTTGACTGTGACTTCTTTGCTGCAAGGTTGGGCTGGCATCGACGACGTATGTTTGTCGGCACCTACGATTGTGGGTCGAGGCGGTGCGGGGCGCGTCCTCACCCCACCGATGTCGGAACAAGAGCGTTTGAGTTTGCGCGAGTCAGCCGCTACTTTGCGGCGGATTACCCGCGAATTAGGGTTCTAGCAGGTACGCTTTCAGGGGCATACCTATTCGTTGTACCCAGCAATCCAAATCAGTACCCAGGTTCTAAAGCTGGAACGAAAGTGAGCTAGCCGCAAATAACTGGGTTACGCGAAAATCAGAGGGTGCGAATAACTGTGACAACTTTTCCTAAAATGGTGGCCTTGTCTCCAGAAATGGGCGCATAGTTGGAGTTTTTTGGCAGCAACCACTGGTGTCCATTTTGGCGCGAGAGGACTTTGACTGTGGCCTCGCCGTCAATCATCGCGACCACGATTTCGCCGGAGGCGGCATCTGCCTGACTACGAACCACCACGTAGTCACCGTCACAAATTGCGGCTTCAACCATGGAATCTCCCTGCACTTGCAGCATGAACACCGAGCCATGACCGGTAAGAGAAGTGGGGAGCGAAAAAACTTCCTCTATGTGTTGTTCAGCCGTGATTGGCTCACCGGCAGCGATTCTTCCAACTAAGGGAACAATGGTAGTGTCGCCGTTATCTGCACCAACTGGCAAGGCGATGATTTTGGCGTTTTCGCGAATCGGTACAGTCTTATGATTGAGGCCAGATGTTTTTTGACCGGCCCCCAGTTTCACGTCCAAGGTTCTCGGTTTTCCTACTTCCCGAGCCAGTAACCCTTGTTTTTCTAAAATATCTAAGTGGTGTTTGACGGTTGAGGCCGACTTTAAACCCACCATTTGGGCGATTTCTCTTACTGAAGGCGCGTAACCGTTGCGTTTTTGACACTCTTCAATGACTTCTAGAATTTGGCGTTGCCGGGCAGAGAGTTGTTGTAGTTTTTGTGTCTTGGAAATTTTGGGGGGCACATTCCATTCCTCTCTGTGTTCAACGGATAGTATGCAAAGGACTCAAGATTGCCCTGCTTCTGTTTTGCCGTTTTGACTGAATTCACTGCTTAAATTATAAAACATATGTTCGAAAGTGTGTTTACGGATAGTGAGAATCATAGTACATATGTTCGTCGGATAAGTGTTTGGTAGAGACTGGTTAGTAATATGTTGAATATGTTGTGCACAATAACTGAATATTTGCCAAAAATAGGTTGGGTATCTTACTTTGTTTGCAGGGACGAAAGGACTAGATGTGCACTGCCCAAATTGCCACTGCAGTGATACACGAGTGGTGGATTCTCGCGTCGCTGACGACGGCAATTCGATTCGCCGACGCAGACAGTGCACCAAATGTGGTAGTCGCTTTACCACGCTCGAAACATTCATGTTGCAAGTAGAAAAGCGCTCGGGTATCTTGGAACCGTTTTCGCGCGAAAAAATCATTGCCGGAATTCGCAAAGCCAGCGAAGGCCTGCCAATCCAAGAAGATCAGCTAGCGCGCGTCGCCCAACAGGTAGAGGAGTCTCTCAGAAGCCGGGGCAAAAATACGGTTACAGCTCGCCAAGTTGGTGAGGCCCTGCTGCCATTTCTAAAAGACCTGGACCAAGTCACCTACCTGAGGTTTGCTTCAGTGTACGCAGGTTTTCAAACCATCGACGACTTCCAAGCAGTTATCGACGAGTTGCGCGAACACGAAGTAAAACTTTCCGCGACTAATTTTTAGCTGTCTGCGGCTAATTTGATGTAGCGTACTCGGATCGTTTCTTCCAAGGACTCTAGTTTTTCTAGTGCACTTTGGGGCAGGGGAGAATTCAAGTCCGCAATTGCGTAACCAAACTCGCCCTGGGTGGCTAGTCCTTGTCCCTCCACATTCACATTGTTTTTGGCAAACACCTTAGTCATCCTGGATAAAACCCCGGGAATGTTGCGGTGCAAGAAACATACCCGATAGCGTGCGTCGCTAGAGGGCTGAATGCTCAGATTCGGTAGATTCACGCTCATCGCCGTCGAGCCAGTCGTCAAGTAATCGACCAACTTATTGGCCACAAAACTGGCAATATCCTCTTGAGCTTCTACAGTTGAGCCACCAACGTGCGGAGTCAAGATCACATTCTCCAACCCCAATAGCGGAGAATCAAAAGGATCCCCATTCTTCTTAGGCTCGGTGGGAAATACGTCGACAGCAGCTCCACCCAAGTGTCCAGACAGTAAATGACTGCGCAACGCCTCAATGTCCACAATAAATCCTCGCGATAAATTGATGAACAGGGCGCCCTCTTTCATAATCGAAAACTCGCGATCTCCAAACAGATTCGCATTCGTTTTCGCACCATTTACGTGAATCGACACCACATCTGCTCGACGCAGCACCTCTTCCATGGAATCCATGCGTTTCGCATTCCCCAACGCCAAGCGCTCAGCCACATCGTAGAAAATGACGTGCATTCCCAAAGCCTCAGCCAACACTGATAGCTGGGTGCCAATATTGCCATAACCGATGATGCCCAAGGTCCGACCTCGAACCTCGTGACTGTGTTCAGCTGACTTATCCCAAATCCCACGATGCAAACGATCAGTGCGTACCGTCAACCGACGCGTCAAAGCAATAATTTCTGCCACCGCTAACTCGACCACAGAACGCGTATTAGAATAAGGAGCATTAAAGACAGCCACCCCTTTTTCGGCCGCATACTCCAGATCAATTTGGTTAGTGCCAATACAAAAAGCACCAATCGCCTCTAACTCATCCGCTTGCTCCAAAACCGTTTGAGTCACCCGGGTTTTTGAACGCAAACCCAAAATCGTCTTACCCTCGATAGCTTCAGTCAACTCGGCCTCGTCCAGACTGCCTGCTACCCGTTGGACACTTACCCCGTTACGCCCAAAAATCAAGTCAGCTTTCCGATGCGGATTCTCCAAAAGTAACGCACTAGTCACCTTCAGAGTATGCCACCAAAGCGTCCAAATGAGGTTGTGATTTCAAGCAGTTAGGATGCGATTGCTATCACAGTCTGCTAGCTGATATCACAGTGCTGTCCGCCATCTCTGCGGCAAAGAGCCTTGCCGCACCGAATGCAGTCGATTAGTGCACCTGGTCATTGCTACAAAGAGATCGCCTAAACCTTGCTTTGCGATCAACTCTGGTTCCACCACCACCACAGTGTCAAACTCCAATCCCTTGGCAGCAACTACAGTCAAATAGTTAACCCGCTCATCTACGCAATAGCGGTTATCCCCGCTAAAACCCCACTTTTGGGCCAATACATCGGGCACAATTACGGCAATTTTGCCCAAATCAGTGCCGACCAGGGCATCTAAGCGCCAACTTTCTTTTGCTACCACTTGCTTGGTGGTAGTCAACAACCGGTCGGAGTCTTCCTCGTTGGTGGTACTCTCTTTCGTAACTAAAGTATCTGCCAAAGCATTTGGCACATCGCGAGCTCCCGTCAATGGGAAACGCACGGGCTCACCCAAATCAGCCAACACGTCTTGTGCCAAATCCACGATGGTAGCGGGAGTGCGATACGACACTGTCAAAGTCATTTCATTCACGCCTGCTCGCGCAGCTGGACCCAAGACCTCTGCCCAAGACCGGGGCCGTTCTCCACTTACTCCTCGAGCCTGATCCAAATCCCCGACTATCGTAAAAGAGCGGCTTGGACAACGCCGCAGCAAAGAATGCCAAGCCATATGCGACAACTCTTGGGCTTCGTCTACCACAATGTGCCCATAAGTCCACGTCCGATCAGCCAAAGCCCGCTCCGCCAAAGAACGCCACGCAACCGGTGTTTCATGCAAATCAGCCAACATTTGGGCAGTCACAATCCCTTCACCCAAACCTTGAGCCTCCAACACCTCTGCAGCCTCGCGTTCAATCTGTTGGCGCTCGGCCTCACTTTCTTTTTGCGCAGCATTTTCTAACACGGCGTTCGTGCCTAGCAACTCCTCTAACTCGTCCAGTAAAGGCACGTCCTGGATGGTAAATTCTGCTCCCTTAGGCCGATAAACTACAGCTTGTTCCAGCGCAGATAAACCCTTGGCCACCCGCGATAATCGAGTAGGTTGACTAAACAATTTTTCCAACAATCCTCGAGCTGTAGTTGGCATCCAACACAGGTTGATTTCTCGGCGAATATCGCGGCTAGCCCGAATCAGGTCGTGCCACCAAATTTGTGTTTCCGGATCTGGATCCTCACCCATCTGCTGAGCCAATAACTCGATTAACTCCAAAGCAAAACCATCCCTAGCCACATTGTGGGGTTTACCAGTGAGTCGGGCTCGAGTCCGAGCTCTTTGAAAATCTTCCACAGTTAACACCAATTTGCGTCCTGCGACTTGGAAAACTTTGTCCTCCCGGGGAATGCGCTGCAAGTCGCGCACCGCGTTTTTTAGTGTCTGCACCCAGGCGATCGAACCTTTAGCTTTAGCCACCTCGGGTTCATCTGCTTTACTGATGCGCTCACCCGCTACCAAATCACTCAGCGTGAGCGAAACCACCCCGGTTTCACCTAGAGCCGGTAAAACCTTTTCAATGTATTTCAAAAACACTTTCGAGGGGCCAACGATGAGCACACCTTGGTTTTCCAGCCGCTCGCGTTCCGTATACAAAAGATAGGCGGCCCGATGCAAGGCAACTGCAGTTTTACCTGTGCCTGGACCACCTTGCACTACTAGAATGCCGTCGTTGTGAGCGCGAATAATTTGATCTTGCTCAGCTTGAATAGTGGAGACAATATCTTGCATCTGCCCTGGACGCGCTGTGGATAAAGCCGACAGCAAAGCGCCTTCTCCTTGAAAGGTCAACCCTTTTTGGGCGGCGGCCTGAGCGTTTAGCACATCGTCTTCGATGCCGGTGACACGACGATTCTTGGTGGAAATATGGCGACGGCGCACTACTCCTTCGGGATTAGCGAAAGTAGCCTGATAAAACGGGCGAGCAGCCGGAGCCCTCCAGTCAATCAACAGTCGCGTTTCATTAGCTCCACGCAAACTGGCGCGGCCAATGTAGAGATTTTGTTCCCTTTGCTCGACTGTATCGATACGCCCAAACACCAAGCGTTCTTCGATTTGCTCCAAACGCATAGCCTGATCCCCGTAGTGCGCCGCCAAAGCATCCCGCTCCGTGCGTGCCTGCGGACTACCCCAAGCGCCCTCTGCTTCAACTTGTCGCTGTCTAGTGCGGTAATCACTTCTCAACTTATCCAAAGTCGCATACGCCGTATCCACAAAAGCTTGTTCAACTTGGATTTCGCTGACACTGCTCTCCGTGGGCGCACCATTGCGCATATCCTTGGGCTTAGCGGCAGAAGCACTTGCAGAGACAGACTCGGATCCGGCTTGGGTATCCTGGTCTTTCGGTACCGGCACCCGGCCTCCTTATAAAATTGAAAATTCACTAGTAGTTCGGAGTAGACTATCGACTACAGACCTAACATTATCTTCTAAATTGACGGATTTGGGTATAGATTCGCGGTTGTTTCCATGTGCCTGTCAGGGAAAACTAGGCGAACTACCACTATAGTAACCGCCGTCGTGCAATTTGGTGTGGAGTCAGACATAGCGATAGTTGGCGCCACATCACTTTGGATGAAGATCCTCGTAGACCTTGAGCTAATCGAGAGTAAACGTATTCTTCGAGTTGGCGTTTTATTTGCAGATGGTAGTTCCCGCGCGGATGAGTAACTTCGACTAACTATCATCTGCATCGCAAATCAGTAAAGGTGAATTCCGTGACCAGGGGGTATAATCCTCGTGTGCCGGCTTCTGGAAGCATGGACACGGTGTAAAAAGCGGACGCTGTAGATTGCGCTGAGGAATATTTACGGACAATTTCTGCCGCAATTTTGATTGGATATTTGATGGAGTCACCTACAATTGCTGCGATAGTGCCTTGCTACAACGAGGAAACAACAATTGCCACGGTGGTAGAGGAATTGCAGCAATACGTGCCTGAAATTACTGTCTACGTTTACGACAATAATTCTCAGGATCGCACAGCTGCCGTGGCGCGTGCCGCTGGTGCAATTGTGCGCCGCGAGGAGCGTCCCGGCAAAGGTAACGTGATGCGCCGTGCTTTTGCCGATATCGACGCCGACGTATACGTCATGGTCGACGGAGACGATACTTACGGAATTGCCGCATTGCCAGAAATGATTCATACCTTGCTTTCTGGTCCCTACGACCACGTATTGGGTTGTCGCCAAGATGATCCCCAAAATAGTGCTTACCGTCCCGGGCATGGCCTTGGAAATAGAGTGTTTGCTAGTTTAGTCAGCTCTTTATTTGGCACAGATGGAGTAACCGACTTATTTTCGGGATACCGAGTCATGTCCAAGCGTTTCGTCAAATCCTTTCCCTCGTTGTCGCGCGGATTTGAAATTGAAACCGAATTGACCGTGCACTGCTTGGAGGTGCGCACCCCTAATCGCGAGATTCCCTGTGGATTTAAAGATCGTCCAGCAGGCTCTGAATCAAAACTAAATACGATCAAAGATGGCGTGAAAATTTTGAGTTTCATTGGGCGCTTGTTTCACGCCCAACATCCAGCAATTTTCTACGGACTAATCTCTGGAATCACTCTGATTTTGGGGTTAATTCTGGGAATTCCAGTGGTATGGGAATTCGCGCAAACCGGTTATGTACCGCGTTTACCGACAGCAGTTTTAGCTTCCTCTTTGGTGATTATCGCAGTTTTAGCAGCAATGTTGGGAATCATCTTATCTGGTATTTTGCGCGCCAGATTGGAGACCATTCGGTTGAACTATTTGCAGCATAGTTCTTTGTATTTACCTAACTATGATCCACAAACAGGTGGTGCAGGCGAGACGAAGAGCACGAAGAGGACAAAGAGCGCAGAGGAGCAAAAGGGAATGAAGAACACGGAGAATCGGAAGAATACTACGAAGGGGACGAAGGGTACTGATAGTGAATCCCAATGAATACGGATGGTAGGTTCGAGTGTATGTGAAGAGTGACTCCAAATAAATACAGACGGTGATTCCAAAATAGAAAATAAATAAAAGTGGGCAAAATGGGTGAACTGATTGCAAAATATCGAATTTTTCGCTACTTAGTCACTGACGTGTTTACTTCATCGCTAGATTTGGTGCTCTTTTCAGTGTTTTCTGTGGTGGTACGCATTCCCGAAGTGCTCTCCAACGTGTTATCGACGCTGATCACCGTGTGCATCAGTTACCTACTCAATCGGGCCTTTGTTTTCCAGGCTGACAAATTTTCTTGGCACACGTTTTTCTCCTTTGCTGGCCTCACTCTGGTTACTGGGATGGTATTGCAATCTGCTGCGGTTGCAGCACTGAGTGCCCTGGCCAGGATCGTTTGGCCAGAAGTATCCAGCGCGATTGTGTTGCCCGGAATCAAAGTGGTTGCCATGTTGCTGGGAGCAATCTGCAATTATTTGGGATATCGCTTTATTTTTATTCACTCAAACCGGTCAGTAACGTAAATTGGCAAATAATGTAGATTGAATTCTTTGCCGACAGTGGCTATAGGTGGCTAAAAGTGACTGACAAAATATCCGCACTAGGCAGTATTGAAAGAGATGAAGAGCTTTATCCGGGCGCTAGCTAGGTCTAGTCGCCGTAAAATTGGATTTACCGTCAGTTTTGTACTGGTTTTTGTGTTATCAGACATCTTGGCGCAATTGGTTAGCAGCGTTCCCGTTAGCTGGGGCAATGTACAGGTCTGGCGAATTGTGCTAGCACTTAGTGGTGCATTGTTATTCATTTGGTTAATCTTGTCAGTACAAGATTGGCAAGATGATAGACGAAAACAGTCAAATGACAGTGTTTGTATTGATACTTCTTCTGTCAAAGCTACTCCATCCCTAGTTGTCAAAGCTGGCACGTGGATTTTGCTGCTCGCTTGGCTGCTCATGTATGCGCATTACTGGCCGTTAGCATCGATGAGCGATATTCCCAGTGAAATCATTTCCCCGCTATTGCTTTCTGGACAGCATCCACTGATCTACAGCTGGATCGTTTCCGGTTTTGCCACCGGCTCCCAAGCTTGGTTTGGCACGATGCTGCCGGGAATAGTTTTGCTTAGCCTCCTGCAAATAATTGCCTGGGTAGCGGCGTGCCGCTATCTGCTGGGAACTTTGCAAAAACTTGGTGTCCATCAGCTGGCATTGTGGCTTCTGGTGGCCTATTTGGCGATTTTCCCACTGGTGGGAAATTATTCGTTTGCCATTGTCAAAGACGGCCTTTTTGGAATTTTTGTCATCCTCCTAGTACCACTGTTACTGCGCCTCTGGCAAACTCGGGGAGCAATCCTTCACCAAACGGGGTTTTTGGCCGCCTTGGCCGGTACGTGCATCGGGTTTTCAGTTACTCGCAATAACGGTCTAGTGGTGGCGTTAGTGATCCTGGTGCTAGTGGCAATAATTTACCGGCGTTACTGGCAGATAATTCTTCCCCTCACCGCCGTGATCATGACCATTAGTTTAATTCCCAGCGCAATTTCCGCCCACTTTGTGGGAGGACAAAAATTTGTCGAAACAGTGGGGGTACCCCTGCAAATGGTGGGATATACCGTTACCTATAACTCCACTTGTTTGAGTGAGGACGCCCTAAAATACTTTGGCACTCTAATCGATTTGGACGAGTGGGCAAAAATTTACGACCCGGAAACGGTAGATACCCTCAAGGATTCCAGTGCTTTTGATGCTGGGAAACTCCAAGAGACTCGCCTGGAATTCTTGGGATACTTCGTGAGTGCTTTGACCACTTGCCCAAGTGAAATGCTATCGGGATTTTTAGCTCACACTGACCACTTGTGGCGCATCGATTCAGCAGTTTCAGGCACGCATGCGCAAAGCTATTTCGCTGAAGCTGTCACCAATTATCCAGCTAATCGACAAATGTGGATCGATTGGTGGGCAGAACACGGGATTTCCAACCAGTCTCTGTTGCCAGATTTTCTGCAAAATACGCTGGGAAAATGGTACGACTGGGGTGTTCGCAACACGCCCGGACCTGGCACCTGGTTTTGGCTTGGAGCTCTACTAGCATGCGGGTTTATCTACCGCAAACGCAGCGAGTACTTACCGATAGTTATACCCATTCTCCTGTTGTGGCTCACCTTAATAGTTGCTGCACCGACTACACACCCGTTCCGCTACATTGAGCCAATTATCATCATCATTCCTGTGTTGGCTGCCACTTTATTTGGTGGAAGTGTAACTAGGGATAAACCTAATAAACCTAGATATTCCCGGATAAGTGAGGTAACTGGGGAAAACCAGTGGAATCGCCGGGGAAAATGAATAATATTGGTGAAGCAGAATAGCAATTGCCAGACTCTTCATGGTGCCCAGATTCACACCTAAATTGGCAGCAAAAAGTTGGCATCCTCCAGACATTTCTGGGAGACTATCCGAGTTGCCCCGCATCAGCGGGACTGCGGGTAGTTCGAAAGGTTCGAGCGTTACCCTTGTTCTTTTGACAAGCTGGCAGCACTGTGTCTTCGGCAAAGTGAGTAATTCTGGGTAAGTCTGCTTAGGGACACGCCCGAGCGCGGGGTCGCCAGCGAATCTGGTACGAGAAGAGGTTTTGACGGCATGGCGGGACAGAAAATCCGCATCCGGCTCAAGTCGTATGACCACCAAGTCATCGACAGCTCTGCGCGCAAGATTGTAGAGACGGTGCAGCGCGCTGGCGCCACCGTGGTGGGCCCGGTGCCGCTTCCGACCGAGAAAAATGTGTTTGTCGTAATTCGGTCGCCCCATAAGTACAAGGACAGTCGCGAGCAATTTGAGATGCGTACACACAAGCGACTGATCGACATTATTGATCCCACGCCTAAGGCGGTTGATTCGCTCATGCGTCTCGACTTGCCAGCCGACGTGAACATCGAAATCAAGCTCTGAGGACATCTGCAATGACTACTGATTCCAAGCAGGCGGCTGCGCCCGTGAAGGCGCTGCTTGGCCGCAAGCTCGGCATGACTCAAGTCTGGGACGAAAACGGGCGGGTCGTGCCATTGACCGTCGTGCAGGTCGGCACCAATGTTGTAACTCAGGTGCGTACTGCAGAGCGCGATGGTTATAGTGCCGTACAGGTCGGCTTTGAAGACATTGACCCGCGTCGAGTGACCAAGCCGCTGCTCGGTCATTTTGAAAAGGCGGGAGTTTCCCCCAAACGTCACGTCGCCGAGTTTCGCACCGTGGATGCGAGCGAGTATGCTCTGGGCCAGGAGTTGGATGCCACCGTGTTTGCAGTTGGCTCCAAGGTGGACGTTTCTGGAAACACTAAGGGTAAGGGTTTTGCCGGTGTGATGAAGCGACACGGTTTTGCTGGAGCTCCGGCAGCTCACGGTGCTCACAAAATTCACCGCAAGCCAGGTTCGATTGGGGCTTGTGCTACTCCGGGTCGCATTTTTAAGGGTCAGCGCATGGCGGGTCGCATGGGTAATGTGCGTCGCACTATCCAGAACCTAACGGTGCAGGGGGTTGACGCTGAAAAAGGCTTGTTGTTGATCAAAGGTGCGGTGCCTGGCCCCAAGAACGCGGTCGTGATGATTCGTACCGCTGTGAAGGGAGCATGATATGGCAGCCCTATCTGTTGACATTTTGGACAATACCGGCAAGAAAACCGGTAAAAAGGCCGAGCTACCCGAAAACCTATTCGACGTTCCGCTAAATGTTCCCCTGATTCACCAAGTGGTGGTTGCCCAGCAGGCTGCTGCCCGTCAGGGGACACACGCCACGAAGACGCGGGGCATGGTCTCTGGTGGTGGTCGCAAACCCTATCGCCAAAAAGGAACAGGCAATGCACGCCAGGGGTCAATTCGTGCTCCTCAGTTTCGGGGCGGGGGAATTGTGCACGGCCCACAGCCGCGCGACTACTCGCAGCGCACTCCGAAAAAAATGAAGACTGGAGCTTTGCGTTCTGCCCTGTCTGACCGGGTTCGCAATCACCACTTACATGTCGTTGACCAGTTCTTTGCTGGTGAGACTCCTTCTACGAAGGTGGCTAGCCAGACTCTGGAAGCTGTAGCGCAAGGCCGCAGCACGCTAGTGGTGTTTGCTCGGGAAGAGGCAAATGTAGTCAACGCGGTATTGTCTTTGAATAACTTGCCTGCCGCCCACGTGCTCTGGGTTGACCAGTTGAACACTTACGATGTGGTCAACAATGAGGACGTCATTTTTACTGTGGATTCTCTGGCCGCTTTTGTGGGAGCCAAGGAGGACGTCAAGTGAGTATCGAAACTGCTAAAAATCCACGCGACGTCATTTTGCGTCCAGTGGTGACTGAAAAGTCTGCTGGTCAAATGGATTTGGGCAAATACACGTTTGAGGTGGATCCTCGAGCCAATAAAACCGAAATCAAAATCGCGATTGAAGAGATTTTCGGGGTGAAGGTTGTCAAGGTGGCTACCCAAAACCGTAAAGGCAAAGTGTATCGCCGCCGCGATGGCATTGGTAAACGTCGTGACGTCAAAAAGGCGATTGTCACCGTGGCTGAGGGCACGATCGACGTGTTCGGCGAGGTGTAAGGGTCGGAAGGTAAGGAAAATATGGCAATCCGTAAATATAAGCCGACCACTCCTGGACGCCGTCATGCTAGTGTGTCGGATTTTGCGGAGTTGACGCGCTCAGCTCCAGAAAAGTCACTGGTGCGTCCCCTTAGTAAAACTGGCGGACGCAACTCCTATGGTCGAATCACCTCTCGTCGTCGCGGTGGCGGCCACAAGCGTGCCTATCGCTTGATCGATTTCAAGCGGGCGGACAAAGATGGCGTACCCGCTAAAGTGGCGCACATCGAATACGACCCGAATCGAACGGCTAACATTGCTTTGCTGCACTACGCAGATGGCGAAAAGCGCTACATCATTGCGCCAAACCGTTTGAAGCAAGGAGATCGCGTCGAATCAGGTGCTCGCGCTGACATCAAGCCCGGCAACAATCTGCCGTTGCGTAATATTCCTTTGGGTACCGTGATTCACGCCGTGGAATTAAACCCAGGTCAGGGAGCCAAGCTAGCTCGCTCAGCTGGTGCTTCCATCCAACTAGTGGCTAAAGAAGGGCGTTTTGCTCAGCTGCGTTTGCCCTCTGGAGAAATTCGCAACGTTGACGCCAAATGTCGCGCCACTATCGGTGAAGTTGGCAATGCTGAACAGGGAAATATTTCTCTGGGTAAAGCTGGTCGAGCTCGTTGGCTGGGTCGTCGCCCCAAGGTTCGTGGTGTTGCAATGAACCCGGTGGATCACCCGCTTGGTGGTGGTGAAGGTCGCACCTCCGGTGGTCGCCATCCGGTGAGCCCCTGGGGTAAGCCCGAAGGCCGTACTCGTCGTCCAAACAAGCCCAGCGACAAGCTCATCGTGCGTCGTCGCCGGACCGGCAAGAAGCGCTAAGAGGGAGCTGGAGTTATGCCACGTAGTTTGAAGAAAGGCCCATTCGTCGACGCTCACCTGCAAAAGAAGGTGGATGAACAAAACGAAAAGGGTACCAAGAACGTTATTAAGACCTGGTCGCGCCGCTCAATGATCACACCGGACTTCTTAGGTCACACGTTCGCTGTTCACGACGGTCGCCGTCACGTACCGGTATTCGTTACTGAATCGATGGTTGGCCACAAGCTGGGAGAGTTCGCTCCAACTCGAACTTTCCGCAGCCATGATAAGGAAGATCGCAAGGGTCGCCGCCGTTAGGCCGTCCCGCAGAAACGAGGAGAAATGATGGAAGCCAAGGCGAAGGCGCGCTATATTCGCGTCACGCCTCAGAAGGCTCGCCGAGTCGTGAATGCGGTCCGCGGCAAGTCTGTGCTGGAGGCAGCTGACATTTTGCAATTCGCGCCACAGGCGGCCGCCACCGACGTTCGCAAAGTATTGATGAGTGCGGTGGCTAACGCTCGTCAACAGGCTGAGCTAGTTGGTGGGCCGTTCGACGAAGGCGATTTGTGGATCCTGGAGACCTACGTCGATGAAGGTCCAACGATGAAGCGTTTTCGTCCGCGCGCCCAGGGACGAGCAGGGAGAATTTTGAAGCGTACCAGCCACATTACCGTGGTGGTGGGAACGAAAGATAAGGAAGGTGAACGCTGATGGGCCAGAAGGTAAATCCTCACGGTTTCCGGCTGGGTATCACCACCGAACACCGTTCTCGTTGGTTCGCTGATTCAACCACGAAGGGCCAGCGCTACCGCGATTACGTGGCCGAGGATGTGGCGATCCGAAAAATACTTTCGGAAGGTTTAGAGCGAGCGGGAATTTCCAAAGTGCAAATTGAGCGCACCCGCGACCGAGTACGCGTGGATCTGCACACGGCTCGTCCCGGGATTGTGATTGGCCGTCGCGGAGCTGAAGCCGATCGTTTGCGCCAAGACTTGGAAAAGCTAACTGGCAAGCAGGTACAGCTCAACATTTTGGAAGTCAAGAACGCTGACATCGATGCACAACTGGTAGCCCAGGGCGTGGCCGAGCAGTTGACCGCCCGCGTGTCGTTCCGCCGGGCTATGCGCAAAGCCATGCAGTCGGCTCAGCGCGCAGGCGCGAAAGGAATGCGCGTGCAATGCTCTGGTCGTCTCGGTGGCGCGGAAATGAGCCGCTCGGAATTCTACCGCGAGGGAAGAGTACCGTTGCAGACTCTGCGGGCGAACATCGATTATGGGTTCTTTGAAGCTCGGACCACTTTCGGCCGGATTGGCGTAAAAGTGTGGATCTACAAGGGCGACATGACTGAGCGCGAGTTTGCCCGCCAGCAGGCTGAGCAGCAAAATCGAGGTAATCGCCGGGAACGTCGCGGCCAAGGCCGTCGCAGTAACCGTGGCGGTGAAGCTCGCAACAATCAGGCTAAGCAAGAGGCAGCTGCTTCTGTGAGTGCCGAAAAGACTACTTCCACTGGCCAGGGCGAAGCTCCGGCCCAAACGACCGAAACGGAGGCCTGAGCCAATGCTCATTCCTCGTCGAGTAAAGTTTCGCAAGCAGCACCGTCCCGGTAGAAGGGGCATATCCAAGGGTGGCACCGAGTTGGCTTTCGGTGACTACGGAATCCAGGCTTTAGAGCCGGCGTATTTAACTAACCGCCAGATTGAGGCTGCTCGTATTGCGATGACCCGTCACATCAAGCGTGGTGGAAAGGTGTGGATCACGGTTTTCCCAGATCGCCCATTGACTAAGAAACCCGCTGAAACCCGGATGGGTTCGGGTAAGGGCGCTCCCGAATGGTGGGTAGCTCCAGTAAAACCAGGTCGCATTGTGTTTGAGCTCGGTGGCGTTCCTGAGCCTCTGGCTCGGGAAGCTATGCGGCGTGCTCGCCACAAGTTGCCCATGAAGACTCGCTTTGTTGTGCGTGAGGGCGGTGAGAAGTGATGGCAGACAAGGGTTTGACGACAGCTGACCTGGATGCTTTGGATGATGTGCAATTGGCAAATGAATTGCAAAAAGCCAAAGAGGAATTGTTCAACTTGCGTTTTTCACAGGCTGTTGGCACTTTGGAAGACAATGGCCGTATGAAGATTGTGCGTCGCACTATTGCCCGCATCTACACGGTTGCGCGTGAGCGTGAACTTGGTTTTCGCACTGCGCCCACGACAGAGGAGTAAGCAATGGCAGAATCTACCCACAGGGGAGAGCGCAAAGTTCGCCGCGGCTACGTTACTTCCGACAAAATGGACAAAACGGTTGTGGTGACGCTCGAGGATCGTGCCAAGCATCCACTGTATGGCAAGGTCATGCGCAAATCGAAGAAGGTCAAGGTTCACGACGAAACTAATGAATGCCGTGTTGGTGACCTGGTCCGCATTATGGAGACTCGTCCGCTATCCGCCACCAAACGTTGGCGAGTGGTCGAGATCCTGGAGAAGGCGAAGTAAACCTGGTTCACTAGGTTAGAGCGTTCGATTATTTGTTCGGCTAGGCTCTGAGAGTATTTGGCTGTTTTTGGCGGCGGAATGACTTGGAGAACCGGCACGACGACAGGAGTCATAAGACATGATCCAGCAGGAGTCGCGGCTAAAAGTCGCTGACAACACGGGAGCGAAAGAAATCCTGTGCATTCGCGTACTTGGCGGTTCATCCCGTCGTTATGCGGGAATTGGTGACACGATTGTCGCTACTGTAAAAGACGCTATTCCTGGCGGCAACGTCAAGAAGGGTGAGGTTGTGAAGGCGGTTGTGGTGCGCGTTCGCAAGAACACTCGTCGTCCTGACGGCTCGTACATCAAATTTGACGAGAATGCCGCAGTGATTTTGAAGAACGACGGGGAGCCTCGTGGTACCCGTATTTTTGGTCCGGTTGGTCGGGAGTTGCGTGAGAAAAGATTTATGCGCATCGTTTCACTTGCACCGGAGGTGATTTGATGTCGGCTAAAATTCGCAAGGGAGACGTAGTTGAGGTAATTCGCGGACGCACATCCGACGAATCCAAACTAGCGGAGCGCAATGCTCGCCGAGTGGAGGCAGGACTAGAACCTTTGGCTCCCGGCGACAAAGGCAAGCAGGGTCGTGTCATCAAAGTGTTCCCTGCCCAGAACAAAGTGTTAGTGGAGGGCGTGAACTTAAAGACACGTCACGTGCGCCAAGATCAGCGGGGACAAGCTGGTGGCATTATCACCGAGGAAGCCCCAATTTCGATCGCTAAAGTGGCGTTAGTAGATTCTGATTCGGGTCAGCCAGTGCGCGTTGGCTTCCGTGAGGACGTTGTCACTCGCGACGGCAAGGAGCGTCGGGTGCGCGTGCGCGTGGTGCGAGGCGGCTCGAAGCGTGGTGTTGAATCCGGGAAGGAACTGTGATGACAACTCCTAGGTTAAAGACCAAGTACCGGGAGGAAGTTCGTCCCGCGTTGCTCCAGGAATTCCAGCACGCTAACTCCATGGAAGTTGGCGCTCCCGTGAAAGTGGTCGTCAACATGGGAGTGGGGGTTGCCGCCCACGATCGCAAAGCCCTAGAGGGAGCGATTCGCGATTTGACCGCAATCACTGGTCAAAAACCGCGTATCAACCGCGCCAAGAAGTCAATTGCACAATTCAAGTTGCGCGAAGGACAAGAAATCGGTGCTTCAGTGACTATGCGCGGGGATCGCATGTGGGAGTTCTTGGATCGCTTGCTGTCGACTGCTTTGCCGCGCATCCGCGATTTTCGTGGTCTGTCAGCCAAGCAATTCGATGGTCACGGCAACTACACGGTTGGTTTGACTGAGCAGTCCATGTTCCACGAAATTGACGTCGACTCAATTGATCGAGTTCGCGGCATGGACATTACTGTAGTAACTTCGGCTAAAACTGACGATGAGGGCCGTGAGCTGCTTCGTAAATTAGGCTTCCCATTCAAAGAGGACTGAGAAAATGGCAAAAACTTCTCTGAAGGTCAAGGCGAATCGCAAGCCGAAGTTCGCGGTTCGCGCTTACACCCGATGCACTCGTTGCGGTCGCCCTCACTCGGTGTATCGCAAATTCGGGTTGTGCCGGATTTGCTTGCGCGAGTTGGCTCACAAGGGTGACTTGCCGGGCGTTACAAAGAGCAGCTGGTAATACTTACGACACAGGTCCTGGGGTGGCGATAGCTCTGGGAAACCACGTCGAGGAAGGGGCCAAACCCCAAATGACAATGACTGATCCGATTGCGGATATGTTGACGCGTTTGCGCAACGCAAACCGAGCGCATCACGAGTCGGTTTCGATGCCGTACTCAAAGCTGAAAAATGCGATCGCAGAGATCTTGTTGCGCGAAGGTTACATTGAGAAAATCACTGTTGAGGACGCCAGGGTAGGCAAGACGCTGATTTTGACCCTGAAGTACGGTGCTCGCCGCGAGCGCGCGATTGCGGGTTTGAAGCGTGTCTCTAAGCCTGGTTTGCGCGTGTATGCGAAGTCCACAGAGTTGCCGCAAGTGCGCGGTGGCCTGGGTGTCGCCATTCTTTCGACCAGCTCCGGCCTGTTGACTGACCGCCAGGCCGCCGACAAGGGTGTAGGTGGGGAAGTCCTCGCCTACGTCTGGTAGAGGGGGCGCTCGAAAAATGTCTCGTATTGGTAAATTGCCGGTGGAGATTCCCTCTGGCGTTGAAGTTAGTGTCGATGGGCAAAACGTCAGCGTGAAAGGTCCAAAAGGGCAGCTGAGTTTAGAGTTGTCTCGGCCGATTAGCGCCCGGGTTGAGGAAAACCAGGTGCTGGTTTCTCGACCCAACGATGAGCGTCTATCTAAGTCTTTGCACGGTTTGTCGCGCACATTGATCGCCAACATGATCGAAGGAGTCACCAAGGGCTTCAGCAAGCAGCTCGAAATTGTCGGTACCGGTTACCGCGCTACCGCTAAAGGTAAAAGCATCGAGTTGGCTCTCGGCTTCTCCCACACTGTGACCGTGAATCCACCTGAGGGAATTGAATTTACGGTTCCTGCACAGGACAAGATCACGGTTTCGGGGATCGACAAGCAGCTAGTTGGTGAAACAGCCGCGAATATTCGTAAGCTGCGCAAACCTGAACCCTATAAGGGTAAGGGGATTCGCTACGCTGGCGAGGTGGTTCGCCGCAAGGTTGGAAAGGCAGGTAAGTGATGGCTTACGCAGTCAAAGGTAAGGGGAAGCGCATTGCGCGAATCCGCCGCCATCGTCGCCTGCGTAACAAAGTGTTTGGTTCACCCGAGCGTCCCCGTTTGGTAGTGACTCGCTCTAACCGGCACATGTTTGTCCAGGTGATTGACGACAATGCTGGCCATACTTTGGTGTCAGCTTCCACCATGGAAGCCGAATTGCGTGCCAGTGACGGCGATAAGACTGCTAAAGCTCGTCGAGTCGGGGAGTTAATTGCCGAACGTGCAAAAGCCGCAGGCATCGAAAGCGTTGTGTTTGACCGTGGTGGCAACAAGTATCACGGTCGCGTAGCGGCGGTAGCGGAGGGTGCCCGCGAGGGTGGCCTGAAATTGTAATTGGCGACTAGGAAAGAGAGAGAAACTGATGGCTGCAGCGCAGCGAAGCAGAAACGGTCAGGACTCCTCTGAGCGTTCCACGCGCGAAGAGCGTGGCGGGAAGCGTCAGGGTCGTCAATCAGACCGTCGCGACAATCGTCGCAATGAAGACAGAAACCAGTACATTGAGCGGGTAGTGACTATCAACCGCGTCTCCAAAGTGGTAAAGGGTGGTCGACGCTTCTCCTTCACGGCTCTAGTAGTTGTTGGTGACGGCGAAGGTACTGTTGGCGTTGGTTATGGCAAAGCCAAAGAGGTACCGGCTGCAATCGCCAAAGGCGTTGAGGAAGCTAAGAAAAACTTTTTCCGCGTCCCCATGATTCGCCGCTCCATTCCTCACGTCATTCAAGGTGAAGATGGTGCAGGCGTGGTATTGTTGCGCCCAGCTGCACCGGGTACGGGAGTAATCGCCGGCGGTCCAGTGCGGGCCGTGATGGAGTGCGCAGGCATTCACGACATTTTGTCGAAGTCACTGGGTTCTTCCAACGCTATCAACATTGTTCACGCCACAGTGGCGGGTCTTCGACAACTCGAAGAGCCCGAGGATGTGGCTGCTCGACGAGGCTTACCTTTAGAGCGGGTGGCTTCTACCGCTATGCTTCAAGCTCGTGCTGAGGGAGAAGCGGAAAAGCGGGCGGCGGCCAACAAAGATGAGGCTGAAAAGGCTGCGGCGGGGGTGAGCGCTTGATGGCTAACTTAAAGATCACGCTCAAGAAGTCATTGATTTCTGAAAAGCCCAAAGCTCGAGGAACTATCCAGACTTTGGGGTTGCACAAAATCGGCCAGAGTGTAATTCGCGAGGATCGCCCAGAAGTTCGCGGTGCGGTTCGGAAAGTAGCTCACCTGGTCACAGTCGAGGAGGTCGACTGACAATGGCTAACCAGGAAAATTTGCATCCAGAGTCCGGCGAAGTTTTGCGGGTTCACCATTTGCGTCCAGCTCCCGGAGCTAAGAAAGCCAAGACTCGCGTGGGTCGCGGTGAAGGCTCCAAAGGTAAGACAGCTGGTCGGGGTACCAAAGGAACAAAAGCTCGCTACCAGGTTCGTCCCGGGTTTGAGGGCGGCCAGATGCCAATGCACATGCGTTTGCCCAAGCTGCGGGGTTTCAAAAACCCATTCCGGGTGGAGTACCAGGTAGTAAACTTGGATAAACTCCAGGAATTGTACCCGCAGGGTGGTCAGGTTACGGTAGAGGACTTGGTGGCAAAGCGCGTGGTGCGCAAGAATCAGTTGGTGAAGATCCTGGGCCAAGGTGAGGTAACTGTAGCGCTAGATATTGTTGCCGACAAGTGGTCTGGTTCTGCGGAAGAAAAGATTAAGGCAGCCGGCGGCTCGCTGACTGCTCGTTAAACATGAGTACTGGAGGGTGGGGTTGGTCAAGCTTTTGCTTGACTCCCCACCCTTTGTCCGTGTTTAGCCTAGGATAGCGGTGGATTGAAAATCGTTTGGGTTCGCGAAAATTCTTCGCAAACCTCCAGACCCTGAACTAGTCAAGTTAGGGGGAAGTGTGCTACGCGCTTTCGGACAGGCATTTCGGGCTCCCGATTTGCGTCGAAAAATCTTGTTTACTGTGTTGGTCATGGTTCTATATCGGATTGGAACCTATATTCCCACTCCGGGTGTTTCCACTACCAACATCAACGAGTGTATCGGGCTCCAGGAAAGTTCCAGCCTCTTGAACATGGTTGACATGTTCTCAGGTGGGGCTTTGCTACAGATGTCAATTTTTGCACTAGGAATCATGCCCTACATTACGGCATCGATTATCATCCAGATTTTGCGTGTAGCAGTTCCCCGATTTGAGGATCTGCACAAGGAAGGTCAAACCGGTCAGGCAAAATTGACGCAATACACCAGGTATTTGACGATTTTCCTGGCTGTTCTCCAATCCACCACCATGATCGCGATGGCCGCCTCGGGACAGCTGTACCCGAGTTGTTCGCTGTCAGTAATTCCCGATGGCTCTTGGTCGCTCTACGTGTTCATGGTCGTGGTAATGACTGCAGGTACTACCGTGATCATGTGGTTTGGTGAGCTGATCACTGAACGCGGTGTGGGTAACGGCATGTCGCTGCTGATTTTTGCCTCAATCGTGGCGCAGCTGCCTTCTCAGTTGTGGTCGATTGGCCGCACCAATGGTTGGTCCACGGTCGGCATCATTGCTTTGTTGATTCTGTTGGTGACAATCGGAGTGGTATATATCGAACAGTCACAGCGGCGTATCCCCGTGCAATACGCCAAACGGATGATTGGACGGCGCACGTATGGGGGTACGACCACCTATATTCCGCTGAAAATCAACATGGCGGGTGTGATCCCCGTGATCTTCTCGACTTCAATTTTGTCTTTGCCAGCCCTGGTAGCGCAATTTGCCGACCAAGACTCCACTTGGGTGACGTGGATTTATAACAACCTTTCCTCCAGCTCCCTGTGGTACAATCTGGTCAATGCGGTTTTGATTTTGCTGTTCGTGTTCTTCTACATTTCCATCACTTTCAATCCCAATGAAGTGGCCGATAACATGAAGCGCTACGGTGGGTTCATTCCTGGCTATCGAGCCGGGCGGGACACGGCAAACTATTTGCGTTACGTGATGAACCGGATTACCACGGTTGGCGCCCTATATTTGGTGGTTATTGCTTTGTTGCCTTCCTTGGCCATGATTCCCTTGAATTTGTCTGTCTCCCAGATGCCCTTTGGTGGAACTACTTTGCTGATTATGGTGGGCGTGGGTTTGCAAACAGTCAAGGAAGTGAATTCACAGTTGCAGCAACACCACTACGAAGGATTCTTGAAGTAGGAAAGCTGGATTCTGGTAGAGGGGTAGACAATGACAGCGATTATTTTGTTGGGTCCTCCGGGAGTTGGAAAAGGCACTCAGGCTGCGATTATTGCCGAGAAGCTAGGGATTTTACCTATTTCAACTGGAGATATTTTTCGGCGAAATATTTCTGAGAACACGGAGTTAGGGCAGCGGGCGCAAGAGTATATGAATCGCGGTGAGTTCGTGCCCGACTCGGTGACAAACCCAATGGTGGAGGCTCGGATTGGTGAACCGGATGCGGCTGCTGGGTTCCTGCTGGATGGTTATCCGCGAACCCTAGAGCAAGTGCACGCACTCGAAGGGATGCTGAGTAAACGCGATCTGAAAATTGATGCGGTCCTGGAGCTAACTGCGCCAGATGAGGTATTGACTGAGCGGATGCTCAAGCGGGCTCAGGAGCAAAATCGCGCAGACGACAATCTCGAAGTATTTCAGCGTCGCATCGAAATCTACCACGAGCAAACTGCACCCTTGTCTAAGTATTATCGGGAGCGAGGCTTGCTGGTGCAAATTGACGGCCTGGGAACAGTAGAAGTAGTGACTGCCGCAATTATGGCGGCACTGCAATGAGCTACCTGCCAGTAGTTTACTTCTTCGGATAACCTTGATTAAATTGGGCTAGTTTCACGTAGAGCTAGCCCAATTTTCGTTGTAACTTGGAAAAACAAAACTTGGAAGAGTAAATGAAATCAGCAAAACTGAAGACTCCAGAACAAATTGGATTCATGCGTGAAGCTGGCAAAATTACTGCGGGAGCACTCCAAGCAGTGTGTGAGGCAGCGAAACCGGGGATCGCTCCTAAACAATTAGATGAACTGGCTTTCACCTACATCAAAGATCACGGTGCTACTCCCAATTTTTTAGGTTATTGCGGTTATCCGGCCACTTTGTGTATTTCTGTCAATGACACTGTGGTGCATGGGATTCCTGACGATACGCCTTTACAAGACGGCGATATTGTTTCTCTCGATGGTGGATGTTTACTCCAACGGGAGGGGCAGAATTGGCATTCTGATTCAGCCCGGTCCGTAATCATAGGGGATTTAGGCAAGGCTCCACTGGAGCGTGTGCAACTAAATAGTCTGACTGAAAAAGCCATGTGGGCCGGGATAGAAGAAATGGCTACTGCCAAGAGAATCTCCTACATCGGGGAAGCTATTGAAAACTATGTTTTAGCTGCTAGCCGGTATTTTCAGTGGGAGCCCGGAATCGTAGAACAATTTGTGGGACATGGAATCGGCAACCGATTGCACGAAGACCCCGAGGTACACAATTTTGCTATCAAAGGCAGAACCGCCAAATTACAGGTAGGGATGGTTTTGTGTATCGAACCCATTTTGACTGTGGGAGAGACAAAAACTAGAACTTCGGCAGATGGGTGGACGGAAAAAACGGTGAGCGGAAAAAGCGCTGCCCACTGGGAACACACTGTGGCTTTAGTGGCACCCGGACAAATCCAAGTATTGACTGCACCATAGATTCGCTTATAGCTTTACCCGGTATTGCCAAGACCGCATAGATTGATTGACAAATAGACGTGAAATCGCTTACTTCAACGAAGTTACCACTGTTTAACTAGATATCGCGTACTATGCTTATGCCTCGGGCATACTTGCGTGCGCTCAAGTATTGGTTACCGTAAAGGCAAGCGGGGTAATGGCGAAAAAAGACGGCGTGATTGAAGTCGAGGGAACGGTTGTAGAGGCTCTACCGAATGCGATGTTTCGGGTGGAGTTGGAGAATAAGCATCTGGTTTTGGCGCACATTTCCGGAAAAATGCGGCAACACTACATTCGGATCCTGCCTGACGATCGAGTGGTCGTCGAATTAAGTCCGTACGATTTAAATCGTGGACGAATCGTCTACCGCTACAAGTAATTTCTACAAGCTACCTTTGGTAGCGGGGGAAAACATGAAAGTCAAGCCAAGTGTCAAGAAGATCTGTGACAAGTGCAAGGTGATTCGTCGCCACGGCAGTGTCATGGTGATTTGCGAGAACCCTCGGCACAAGCAGCGTCAAGGGTAAGCGCATAAGATCAGCGTTTTGTCGACCAAAATAGGAAAGCACATTCCGTCTCAATTTACAGGAGAAGGTGGCGAAACTATTTTGGACCCTCGGTACGGGGGCCGAGGCCAAGCCAGTGCGGCGTGGATGGCAAAGCGACGACCTCCGACTCAGATTTTGGAGAAGTATAGTGGCACGCATCGCGGGCGTTGACCTTCCACGTGAAAAGCGGATGGAGGTTGCGCTAACTTACATTTTTGGCGTGGGACGCACTCGCGCTCAGGAAACTTTGGCAGCAACGGGGATTAGCCCGGATTTGCGCGTGAAAGACGCTACTGAAGAAGACCTGGTGAAGCTGCGCACCCACATTGAGGCCAACTACAAGGTTGAGGGTGACTTGCGTCGAGAGATTCAAGCGGATATTCGCCGCAAGATCGACATTGGTTGCTACCAGGGGCTGCGTCACCGTCGGCATTTGCCGGTGCGTGGACAGCGCACAAAAACAAATGCGCGGACTCGTAAAGGCCCGAAGCGCACTGTGGCGGGCAAGAAGAAGGCCAAGTAGACCGTCCCGGCTGTTGGTGGCAGCACAGAGACTTTGTAGGAGATTTGGATAAATGGCTCAAAAGACTACTCGCGCTTCTGCTGCGCGCAAGCCGCGTCGCAAGGATCGGCGCAATGTGACTCACGGTCACGCCTATATTCGTTCGACTTTCAACAACACGATCGTGTCGATTACTGATCCAACTGGAGCGGTGATTGCTTCGTCTTCTTCTGGTCAGGTTGGGTTCAAGGGGTCGCGCAAGTCGACGCCTTTTGCCGCCCAGTTGGCGGCGGAGGCTGCGGCTCGTCGCGCCCAGGAGCAGGGTATGAAGAAAGTGGACGTGTTCGTGAAGGGCCCTGGTTCGGGTCGGGAGACTGCGATTCGTTCACTGCAGGCTGCGGGTCTGGAAGTGGGATCCATTCAGGACGTGACCCCTCAGGCTCACAATGGTTGTCGTCCTCCGAAGCGTCGTCGCGGCTAGAGGAGAGTTTTGGCGATTTTGTGACTGACACCAAGTAACAGGTGTTGTTGCGCGCCGCATTTATGTTTCGTTGTTTCAGGAGTTGCAGATTGCTTCGCGACAGCGAAGGTGTTCTCGGCGTCATATAGCGGGCGTCGGGAAGAAAGGAAGTACTCGTGCTCATTGCACAGCGACCAGTCCTGACTGAAGAAGTTGTGTCCGATACTCGCTCGCGTTTCGTTTTGGAACCGTTGGAGCCTGGTTTTGGTTACACACTGGGGAATTCTCTGCGTCGTACTTTGTTGTCCTCCATTCCGGGGGCAGCGGTGACGTCTGTGCGAATCGATGGTGTCCTTCACGAGTTTCAAACTGTTGAGGGCGTCAAAGAGGACGTAACGGAAATTTTGTTGAATATCAAGCAGTTGGTGTTGTCGTCAGAAAACGACGAACCGGTGAGCATGTATTTACATAAGACTGGGCCGGGCGAGGTTTTAGCTGGCGATATTCGTCCTTCTGCGGGGGTGGAGATCCACAACCCGGATTTGCATATTGCGACGTTGAATGATCATGGTCGCCTGGAGATCGACATGACGGTGGAGCGTGGCCGCGGTTATGTGTCAGCTGCTCAAAATAAGGGTTTTGAGCTGGCTGGTGACGACCAGTTGACTTCTCATAAGACGATTCCGGTGGATTCGATTTATTCTCCGGTTTTGAAGGTGACTTACAAGGTGGAGGCTACTCGTGTAGAGCAGCGCACTGACTTCGATCGCCTGATTTTGGATGTGGAGACGAAGCCGTCGATCGCTCCGCGCGATGCGGTGGCCTCTGCGGGTACAACTTTGGTTGAATTGTTCGGTTTGGCTCGCGATTTGAATGTTGAGGCTGAAGGGATTGAGCTTGGTGCTCAACCCACGGATGAGTCTTTGACTCAGGATTTGGCGATGCCGATCGAGCAATTGAATTTGCAGTCTCGTTCGTACAATGCTTTGCGGCGGCGGGGAATTTTGACTATCGGCGAGCTAGTGGCTCACAGTGAGGCCGATTTGTTGGATATCCGCAATTTTGGTACCAAGTCGATTGAGGAAATCAAGGAAGCTTTAGCTGGCATGGGGATGGGGTTGAAGGATTCGCAGATTCCTCCTCTTTCTCGCAGTGCTGAGGAAAGTGGTTCGTCTATTTTCTCGGATAATTTGGGGTTGTAGTCCGCTTGGGGTTGCAGTCTTGATGCTGGGGCTGTGGCTCGGGAGAGAGTCTGTTCCAAGAACCGCAAATTAAGTTTTAGAAGTATTCCAGGAGAATAAAATGCCTACTCCAAAGAAGGGTCCTCGTCTAGGGGGGAGTCCGGCTCATCAGCGAATGATTTTGTCGAATTTGGCGACGCAGTTGATTCAGAATCGTCGTTTGCGCACTACTGAGGCGAAGGCGAAGCTGTTGCAGCCGATGTTTGAGAAGCTGGTTACGAAAGCGAAACGGGGGGATATTCATTCTCGTCGTTTGGTGGCTCGTAAAATTCGCGACAAGGATGCCGTGTACGAGTTGTTTGACGTGATTGTGCCAGCTTTGGATCCCGAACGTCAGGGTGGTTATACGCGCATTATTCGTGTTGGTAACCGCCAGGGCGATAACGCTCCTTTGGTGATAATTGAGATTGTCATGGAGCGGGTGGAAAAGAAAGCGGTGGTGCGCGAGGCTCAGGCTACGGCGAAAGCAGCGGCTAAGTCGGATGCGACTGCGAAAGGGAGGAAGTCTGCCGCTGCTGCGGACTCTGCCGAGTCGGCAAATGCTGAGGCTGCTACTACGGATGCGGATACTTCTGAGCAGACCGTAGCAGCCAAGGAGGAGTCAGAAAAAGACAGCTAAAGAACTGCGTGCTGTGTGTATGCTGTAAAGTTTTTGCCCCGCTGGATTTGTCCAGCGGGGTTTTTCTTAACTGCTGGGTTGTAGTGGATGGTGGGCAGTAACGCTTTGTATTTTGTATGGGCATCAATGTGATGAGTTGTTTCAGTGGGGGAGGGGAGGAAATAGTGTTGTCGTGCTTGCTGGAGTTGCTGTTGTGTGGGTTTTCGGTGGATTGCCGGGGGCTTTCGTATATTGGTCGCTTGCAGTTTGGGGTGGTTTAGCATCACTACCATTAGAACCAAAAAGTTACCTGCATTGTAATTTCTAATTACTGTTTGCGTGGGTAGCTTTATTTGAATTTGAGTACCTTTATTTAGTTAGTTTTTGGGTGGTTAGTGGTGTCTGAAACTGAAACTGTTTCTGGTGGAAATGACGTAGTTGTATGGAACGAAAACATCAGGGAAAAATGCGATAATTTCACAAGTGCGATTCAGGGCGTGATGGATCACTTAGGTGGGAATCAGGCCACTAGGGATAGTGCTGTAGATACGGCTAAGGAAGACTTCTCCGGCTATTTTTCTGAGTTGTTCGATCAAAACACAACTATTCAAAAGGAAGATAAATATCAGTTGTATAACACGTTAGAA
>CBCPNB010000020.1:0-18794 GCA_965120455.1 uncultured Actinomycetaceae bacterium
ATATAAATGAAATATGTAATTCGTATGAGGAGGTAATTAATAAATTAATGAAAGAAAGAAGTGAATTGGTTGCTATTGCACAAGCTCTACAAAACGAATTGAATCGTTATACAATTTCTGAGGATGATATAGTGCATCTACAGAAGACCTTTAGTGATGTTATTGATTTATTTATGCCGAAAGCAAATGATGATATTAAGAAGGTTCAATCATTGATCTCTGTTGATGCATTGAAAGCAATGCAATTGCTAGGTTTTGATTATAAAGCTGCAATAGGAGAACCATTAACTCGTGCCTGTGCTAGTGCTATAGAAGAAAAATTGCAAATAAAGTCAGAAAAGAAAATAAAGCCATCTGGATCTACTCGTCAAAAGCGATAATACTCAGTTAGAGTGTCGATGCGTGTATACTTATCCAACTGGTTTATCGACAATGGGTGTATTAAGGAGTTGCTCAAGTGTCCAGATTAGGACCATGTTGTTTTGCTTTTATACAGATAATTCAATTGCTGAGAGCTGTAGAGGTAGAGATATAGTGCTTTATGGAAAGTCTTTGTGTATATTTACTATAATTCTCAGTAGTAGTTATTAATGATTTAATAAGAATATAGGATATAAAGATTGTATAGAAAAAATTACTCAACAAAACTTATCATAACTCTTCATTTATTCACTTAGATAAGAGTGGTTTGCTCGTGAGGAAGAGCGGCTTAGCGAGCAGTGTGTACTCGAATTATTTGAAAAAGGTTTGCTCGATTCTTTTGAAGTAGGCACTTTTGAGGGACTGGCAGCTATTCATCGGCATCTTTTTCAGGACATTTACGATTTTGCTGGACAGATACGCAAAGTGAACATAGCTAAAGGAAATTTTCGATTTGCGCCAGTAATGTATTTAACTGCCGCCTTTGAAGCTGTTGAGAAAATGCCACAGAATACGTTTGGACGAATCATTGAGAAATATGTGGAGATGAATGTAGTGCATCCATTTCAGGAAGGTAATGGGAGAAGTACCAGAATCTGGCTCGATGTCATACTTAAGAAAAAATTGGGGCAGGTGATTAATTGGGAGCATGTGGATCGAGAAGACTATTTGCTTGCCATGGAACGCAGTCCCATACGAGACACTGAAATAAAGGCGTTACTTAAAAAGGCGCTTACGACTGAGGTAAACAATAGACAAATCTATATGAAAGGCATTGACGCTAGCTACTGGTACGAAGGGTATACAGCTTACACAATGGATGAGTTGAGCAACTAGTGGGAGAGATGAGTTCATGGTAAGACATGATAGAAATAATGATCGGAAGAAAGCAGTTAGAGAAATTAAAAGGTTATATGTTGTGAACTGAGTATAACTGTTCAATATACTAGAGATATAAGCTATGTTTTATAGTTTTGTCACTACGCGATGGTCTCAATTGGAAATTCAGCGTACAGCATCCAAACACCTTCTTCCAGGCGAGTGGAAAATTTACCGCCTAGCCTGTGAATTTCTCTCTCATGTAATTGTAAGCCCCGACCGGATTTCTCATCCTCTGATACTCCCTTACTAGCCATACAATCGTTCAAACTTCGCACAGCAATCAAGTCTGGCTTCAAGGTAATAAAAATGTCAAAACTATCCTTCCCAGCGATGCTATGTCTTCTAATATTATTAGATAATTCGGTTAACAAAGAAATAACTTCTTCAGCCAATTCTTCAGAAATGAGGTCAACTAAACCAATCACCTCAATATGGCCGTCATAACCGTGTTCTAATAAATATTTTTCCTGCTCAAAAGCAACATCACGAATACGCTCGTTAAAAGAAACAGTCAACTCTGAGTGCAAGTCAGGATCAGATAACAATGAGATGATTCGATGTACCTGCTGAAAAGCTGTTTGAGTTTGAGATAATACCAGAGTCCAATTCTCTTTCATTGACTCGCTTAGAATACCGTCTTCATTGAGAACATTACGAGCTATATAAGAAATGTTAGTTAATTCATTAGTCAAAGAATCGTGCAGTTGAATCGCGATTCGATCGCGTTGCCGTAAATTCGCAAGTTTATGTAGTTCAATTTCATTTTCAAGCTGTTTTTGTTTAACGGTAGCTGCTTGTTTCCATAACTTGATAATCATTCCCGTAAATATAGCAGTAGTATATATAGATGGAACGGATAAAACTATGAATGTAGTTAAATAATCAGCTAGTGACATATATATTAAATGTATTACAACGGAAAAAGTGAATGTTGCTAATACATAAAATAATTTTACAGCTGCTGCTAGTACTCCTAAAGCTATCAAGATACAGGTAAAAACGAACGGAGCATCGTGCTGTTGGATAGTAAAACTAAGAGATAGCACATTGCCAGTAAGTACAATGAGAGTAGAAAACAGAACTGGCTGTAGTGGAAGTAGACAAAATAAAATAAATACCACTAGGTAAAGGCATGACTCTACTGTACTTAGAGTGGGAATATAAATAACTTCAAAACCGCTAAATAATATACCAATTACGCTGAGAGGGATCAGTGCAGGTCTATAATTCATGTCTTTATGAATAAAAGACTCTCCCATTTTTCTTGATAGGGAAGAAACTTTTTGCATGATGTAAATGCAATCAGTGTGTCAGTCTGATCCATGTGGAAATCAATGCACGATTATTAGCTACTTTTAATTTTCTAGCAGCATTATCTAAATGTGTTCTCACAGTAGTAGAGCTTATTTTCAATAACTCGGATATCTCAGCCATAGTTTTTCCCTCAGACCACAAATTTAAAACCTCAGTTTCACGAGCAGATAGAAGTACAGACTTGCTAGTACGGATCTTTAAATGTGCTTGATGAGCAGATAAAAATCCCAAGTTACCTGGATCGTACACGCCTTGTTTAGCAATTGACTTAATACCCTCAACAAATTTTTCAGGGATACTTTTTGAAATAATTCCTTGCGCTCCATACTCTATAGCTTTATGTATGTATTCGTTAGGTGAAAAAGAAGTCATTAGTAATACATTGGTTGAACTATTTTCTTGCCGGATCATCCGCGTTACTAATAACCCGCTCATGTCAGACATTGACACATCAGCTAAGAGAAATTCCGGTGCATTACTGGAAACACATTTAGCTATAGCAGCTTTTCCTGTATCAACACAGGGAAGAAGATTGTAATCCGGTAAGAGTTTTATCAACATATTTTGGAGTAGATGCAATGTGAGGTGATCGTTGTCCATGATTAACAGTCGTGCTGTTTCTTCCTTCATCATTTCTCCTAAAAATGTCGGTGTACATCCTAGCAAAGGTTTACGTTCCGTGTGGCAGCTGCCGTTGTAGGTTGGTTTGCTATCCTCAATTATGAGGATGT
Organism: uncultured Actinomycetaceae bacterium; assembly: GCA_965120455.1. Taxonomy (GTDB): domain Bacteria; phylum Actinomycetota; class Actinomycetes; order Actinomycetales; family Actinomycetaceae; genus Scrofimicrobium. The sequence continues at coordinate 3,348 of CBCPNB010000020.1, forward strand.
GTAGTTGCCGTTGTAGGTTGGTTTGCTATCCTCAATCGTGAGGATATGCAGTTGCCAATCTTGATCTTCATGGCTAGCCTCTGAAAGCGTCGACTGACGAATGGGAGGGGGTGAGATGAGCGTCGAAGTTAAGAAGGCAGAATCTGTAGAAGCCACCACTTGGTGGATCATCTTCTAGTCAGATTCACATAATCAGCTAGCCTATCTGATATACGAACTCTTACCATAACTGCTGATGGAGTGGCTAGTGGGGGATGAGCATATTTCTCACTAGCCACTCTGTTTGCCTGTATGTCAGTGGAGGCGTGTATGCTCTATCGACGGCCAGTGATCAAAGCTGTACATCCAGTTTATCGCATTGATGAAAGTACTTTTAGAATCGGTGCACAACTTGGTATTACAGCAGAGTTTAGTGACCCTAAGCAGGAGATGTGGCATCTAGTCGATAACTTAGATGGTTCCCCAGTTGAGGATGTGGTTGATAGAGTTCGGTCTCTACATCCTTATCTGTCGGAGTCCGATGTACTGGGTGGGATAAGTATCCTACACGAACACGGATTTTTAGAGGAAAAAGTTGATTCAACTTCAGTAATTCCAGGTAGGTTCTTACCGAACGTGAACTACTTTAGAAGTTTTCCTGATATAGATCACCAAGAAGCAATAGAGCTGCAGCAAGACCTAATGTCCAAGAGAATTCTCCTACTGGGATTAGGTGGTGGTGGAGCAAATATTTTGACTCTATTATCTGGTATTGGTGTGGGCCATGTTACTGCACTAGACTACGATGTAGTTTCTATTGATAATTTGGGCAGGCAATTCATTTATAAAGAAGCAGATGAGGGTGCTCTAAAAACTGAAGTTGCTAAAAGAGAAATTCAAGCTATCAACTCAATTACGACATTTTCATTCCAACAGCGCAAAGTTCGGGCAAGTATAGATATAGATGATTTGCTTCCTGGCCATGATCTAGTTATTTGTGCTATTGATGAACCTCCATTTAAAATACAACGAGTAGTGAATGAGGCAATTGTCAAGGCCAATATTCCATGCATATTTGGAGCCACTCAATTAACTCATGGTAGAGTCTTTACTATAGTTCCTAAACAGACTGGATGTTTTGACTGCCTACATATCTATTATTCAAAAAATGATGAAAAATTTTTAGGCCAATTTAAGGGTTTTAAGAAATCAAAATTCATGCCGCCCACAATTGCTTATGCGCCGGCTATTTTTCAAATAACTTCGATTATGGTGGATGAGGCCGTTAGGTTATTAACTGATTACTGCAAGCCTAAAAGCCTTGGTTGTCAGTTCGAGATTGATTATACTAACTATTCTTCTTTCTCGCACCCTATCTGGCCTCGTTTTGATGAATGTCCAACTTGTGGAAATGGTAACTATGATGATTGGGAAATTTTTAGCCAGTATATCGAGAATAGGGATTTGGATGAAAGATAATCTATGTGTTCAAATGTTTATTTAAGGCGACTCAGAGGTGGGGATTGGCTTTTGGGACAAGAAGATAATGTTCCTATTGTGTTAAAAGGCTCAAAGGAACTTAGCAGAGAACAAGTGGAAAAGTACTTGTATTCAAATAAAACTATAACAGAAGCTACTGGTAAAAATAACAGCTCGGTCTTAATAGTAGACACAGCTTCTAATTCTAACAGTAGTTATTCTGATGATAGTTGCACTCAAGCTAGTATTCAAATTGTTAGTCGAATAGTTTTTTGGACACTAGTGATAGTTAGCGTTTTTTATTCCTGTTTTGCACTCTTTAATCTCGGAGTTCCTTCAGGATTATGGTGGATCCATCCCGATAAAAATATATTTTTATCCGTAGGTGTAGTGATTGCTACTGCTTTAAGTACGTCTATTTTTCATGAATTGGGGCATATGATTTATGGAAATTCTAAGCAAACTTCTTTTTCATTTGTTAAAGCAATTGTGAAAATAAAACTGAATCATATTTGGGGATGGTTAACTGGTAGGAGGATAGAAGCTATTGCTGCCGGGATAGGAATAGATTTTTGTTCCCTCGCAATTTGTCTTGCTTTACTCACTGCTACAAATTCGTGGATTTTGTTTGCGGCATCGGCGACGATAGTGGTAAGAATACTTTGGCAATTTGGTTTCCATGCGCATCGTGATGGGCGTTTACTAGTTTGTGTATTGAAAGACGATCCAACTTATTTTACTGACGGTAATAAGTATTCTTCTGTAACTCTAAAATTTATGGGAGTATTGTTAGATTTATTTTTATTATTCTGGTGGCCAATTAAGTTCTTATTTTCATAAGTAGGGAAGAGTGAAAAGAGAGTGTAGTATGTCCGATAGATTGCGCATCAATAATTTGAAGAAGCGTTATCGTGGACAAGAAAAAGGAGAGTATGCTCTTAGTGATATTAACTTGTCATTTGAATCAGGTCAGTTAGTGGCGATTCTTGGACACAACGGAGCTGGAAAAACTACTTTGTTAGGTTCTATCGGTGGCTCGGTTAAGCCAACCAATGGAGAAATTGTTTGGAATGATTTGAATCTTATCAGATATCCACAGTCTGCCAGAAAAATCACTTCAGCTATGCCGCAAATCTATGCGCCTATTCGTGGAGTTACGCCGATAAATGCATTGGTCTGTGTAGGAATGATGTCGGGAATGTCTAAACGTGAGTCTCGTGAAAAAGCTGAGAATATTTTGGAGCGTTTGAATTTAACTCCTATAGGCAAAACTTCTAGTGAGAATTTATCTGGTGGGTATCGTCGGTTGGTATCATTTGGATTAGCGTTAATGCGGGACACACCGATACTATTATTGGATGAACCAACAAATGACGTAGATCCCTTACGTCGTGAATTGGTGTGGAACGTCATACAGGAAGAACAACAAAAAAATCGATTAGTTTTAGTAGTTACGCATAATTTAGAAGAAATTTCTAAAGTTTCCAACCGCTATATTATTTTCGACAAAGGAAAAGTGGCTTATGATTCTCAACTAATTGATAGAGAAGAGCATATTTGGCTTCTTGAAGTTAGAGTTCGTAACAACAGTGATATTATAAAAGTTAAAAGCTATGCAGATAAATATGAGGTGAGTAGCAATATCTCGAACATTATTTCTTCTTCCTTGCGAGTAGTCAGCTTTACTGGTGATAAAGAAGTATTGACATTATTGGCCACTGACTTTTTCCACTGTTTGGAAACCAGCTCTATAGAGGCAGTAGAGTTAGTTAAGTATTCATCCTTACTTGAGGTATATAAGAGGATCACCGATGGATAAAACTGTAGAGTTAGGTCGCATTAAAATTATCGAATTTATTAGAATGAACCTAGGACTATTTAGGTGGAGTCTATTCAGGCATAAATATTTATTTCTTAGTTTTACAATCATTCAAGTTGTATTTGTTTTAGCAGTACTCTTTGGATTTAGTTTACTAATAGGTGTGTTGGATGAGCGAGAACAAGAAAGGATGACCATTGGGGCATTACAATTAGCTGCTACAGCTGTCGGATGTACAATTTGTGGCCAATTAGTTTCACAGTCAATTGATGAAGGGGTATTAGAATATCAAAAGAACCTTCCTGTGCCGCGTCCGAGTATCCTACTTAATGATTTTCTTGTTTGGACATTGGTATCTATTCCCGGAATTATTGCTGGATGTATTGTAGGTGTGTGTTCGTTTGATTTAGAAATACAAATATCGTTTTACACAATTTTGCTATTTCTATTGTGTTGTCTAAGTGCCATTTCAATTGGCTTCTTCATTGCATTATGTTTGCCTTCCGGTGGAGTGACTGTAGTAGGTCAACTAATTATGTTTATAGTTATGCTCTTTACTCCAATTTTATATCCACGAGAGAGACTTCCGAGTTTTCTGGTACAAATTCAAGAATTTCTACCATTTCTACCTTTGAACGATCTTTTGCAAACATATGTGTTTGGAATAGATAATGCCAATGTAGTTCAAGATGTTTTGATTGTATTGTGCTGGTTACTAATTTGCTGTATCGGATCAATATGGGCTTTATCTAAAAGGAGGTAGTATGTCTTTGAATCCATTACTGATGAGTCAATGTGTCACTAAAAGACACAAGTCCAAAACAATTCTAGATAATATTTCGTTTTCTGTTTATTCAGGAGATATTATCGGTTTGCTAGGTCCGAATGGTGCTGGTAAATCTACCTTGTTAAAAATACTTTGCGGATTGATCTTTCCGGATGATGGTGAAGTAATGATTAATACGACTATGTTATCACATGACTCTCTAGATGGGTTGCTACCAAAAATCGGGGCTGTTATAGGTAATCCTAACTTTAAAAAGCACTCTAGTATTCTTGAAATATTGGAGCAACATTTAGAGTTTATGGGAGCAGATACAGTAGCAACAGAGGTACTAGAAACAGTGGGTTTATTAACTTCAACAGAGAGTAGATTTACTGAGCTATCCACAGGACAGAAAATGCGTTTTAATCTCGCTTTAGCAACAGCGCATAATCCACAAATTCTCTTACTGGACGAGCCTTTAAATGGTTTAGATCCAGAGGGAATAGAAATGTTGATAAATCTTTTACGAGAACGACAAAATCAGGGAATTGGAATTATACTTTCTGGCCATACATTGAAGCAATTGGAGAGCTTGGCTACACGTTTTATGATTCTATCTGATGGAGTTCTACGTGCTCAAGCTGACTCCCAAGATATCAGTGACGTTACCGAATACTACAACAAAATTGTAAGTTAGAGAGGTAAGAATGAATACAGTGTTGAGGTTTGAACTACGTAATCTAAAATGGAAGCCCTATCTGCTACTACTAGTCTTAGCATTGATAATTGCGCTATTCTTTCCTGGATTCTTCCACTTGGTGGGAGTGGATCAAATAGAATTACAGCTTCCACTTATTTTTGATTTGTCTCTCTCAATTTCTAGCGCTATTGGTGTTTGGATTTGTGGCATAGCTATCAGTGTGATATATGCAAATTATGTACTGCCAAATTTTCTAGAAGAAATGCGTTTTTACACTTACTTATTACCGGGCGGAAGAAAAATATTTTTTGCAACAAAAACTTGGACACTATGGTTCCTTAGCTTTGCTGTTGTATTTGTTGGATTTGCTGTACCTTACGTAGGTTACTACCTAATCATTGCTAGGGAGCATCTCATGCTGATGATAGCATACGCTCTTATTTCAGCATTTTTTATAGCTGGCATTTCTAGCGCTGTGGGGATCATTAGTGGTTTGATAGGTCTACTTAGAGATTCTTCCATTGTTACAATACTCTCTGCCGTAGTGATAGGTGCTTTGTTAGCTAATTCTTTTGCAAATAGTGCTATGGGAGTCTGGTCCATCCTAATTGAACTAATACTATTCATTTGTACGGTAGCTATTTCAATTTTGGGACTTATTTTCACAAAGAGGCATATCTCTAAAGAGGATGTTTTCTAAACTGTTATTTTGTTAATGAAAAAGAAAATAGGAGCAGTACGATAAATAAGTTGCTGAACGCTCTTAACCAAAAGTAGCGTTCAGTAGTTAGGTGGTTCCGAAGTAACTATGTAGGATATGAAATCTTCCCATCTCAAGCCGTCTAACCCGTCTCACAGGTTTCTAGCTTCTCAGCTTTAGCCAAACAGGCGAGATATCACAAGCAAAGATCAAACAAGACGGTCGAATCCTTGCAACTACCACACGTTACAGTTGTAGTATTTTTAGATACCGCCAAACTAGAAAATACCAGCAAAGCTCAAAGCTAGCGGGCCAACTAGCCAGAAAACGGACGATATCAGTATGCCAGTAAAGGATGAAATGGACGCCAACGCCAGCACTAACACCAATGCCAACACCAGCCCTAGCGCCACCAACAATAGCAACACCAGTGCTACCAGCACCAACAGCAATACGAGTCAATATTTTCCACTCCACCGCCCAGAGCGGGACGTAAACCCTAAACCAAATTTTCCAGACCTAGAAGCCCAGACCCTCAGGTACTGGAACGCGCACGACACGTTCAAAAAATCCATCGAGAATCGCCCCGCAGGCAGAAATGGGGACAACGAATTCGTGTTCTACGACGGCCCGCCTTTTGCCAACGGGCTGCCCCACTACGGGCACTTACTGACCGGTTACGTCAAAGACCTGGTTGGACGCTATCAAACCATGGCTGGACACCGCGTAGAGCGACGCTTTGGCTGGGATACCCATGGACTACCAGCAGAACTAGAAGCTGAACGCGAACTCGGCATCGAAGACAAATCCGAAATTGAAGGGCCAAACGGCATCGGCATCAAAGAATTCAACGACGCTTGCCAAACCTCAGTTCTCAAGTACACCAAAGAGTGGCAAGAATACGTCACTCGCCAAGCCCGTTGGGTAGACTTTGACAATGACTACAAAACCCTCGACCCCAGTTACATGGAATCAGTTATCTGGGCGTTCAAAACCCTCTACGACAAAGGGCTAATCTACGAAGGCTACCGCGTTCTGCCGTACTGTTGGAACGACGAAACTCCGCTATCTAACCACGAACTCGGCATGGACGATGTCTACCAAGAACGCGTCGATCAGACCGCCACCGTCGGCGTCAGACTACTAGATGAAGCTGGAAACCCAACCGGCGAACTAGCCTTGATTTGGACTACTACGCCTTGGACACTGCCTTCTAATCTGGCTATCGCTGTGGGGGAAGATATCGACTATGTCGTGCTGCAACCCACCAATGGCGCTCTAGCCGACGAAAAAATCATCATCGCCAAAGTGCTAGCCCCAAGCTATGCAGACGAACTCGGGCTAGACGACACCCAGCTAGACGAGGCTATCCAAGCAATCACTGTCGCAGAATACAAAGGCAGTCAGCTAGTTGGCCGCCGCTATGCGCCAATTTTTCCCTTTTTTGCCAACCGGCCAGCTAGCGAAGCCCCTGGTGCCAACGCATTCCAAATCATTGCCGGAGACTTCGTTACCACCGATGGAGGCACCGGCCTAGTGCATTTAGCGCCCGCATTCGGTGAAGACGACATGCTGGTCTGCCGGGCTGCCGGTATCCACGCCGTGGTGCCGGTGGGAGCCGACGGCAAATTCACTGTAGAAGTTCCAGATTATGTGGGCGTCCAAGTTTTTGACTCCAACGAATTGGTGCTAGCCAACCTGCGCGAACACTCCGGGCCAATCGCCAGCCTCCCACCAAAACAGCGCCCAGTGTTGGTGGCTCAAAAATCTTATGCCCACTCCTATCCGCATTGTTGGCGTTGCCGCCAACCTCTGATCTATCGGGCCATGTCCAGTTGGTTCGTGGAAGTCACCAAAATCCGTGACCGACTAGTCGAACTAAACCAACAAATCAACTGGGTGCCCAGCCACCTCAAAGATGGCCAATTCGGTAACTGGTTGGCCGGAGCGCGCGACTGGTCAATTTCTCGCACCCGGTTTTGGGGTGCACCAATTCCCGTGTGGAAATCCGACAACCCAGCTTACCCGCGCGTAGACGTGTACGGCTCTTATGCAGAATTGGAAAGAGACTTCGGGAAAGTCGAAAATCTTCACCGGCCCTACGTGGATCAACTAACTCGCCCTAATCCGGATGATCCCACCGGCAAATCCACAATGAGACGCGTACCAGACGTCCTGGATTGTTGGTTCGAGTCCGGATCCATGCCTTTTGCCCAAGTCCACTACCCATTTGAAAACCGCGAATGGTTCGACAACCACTATCCGGGCGATTTCATTGTCGAATACATTGGGCAAACCCGAGGTTGGTTCTACACATTGCACGTATTAGCTACCGCCCTCTTTGATCGGCCAGCTTTTCGCAACTGCCTATCGCACGGTATCGTCCTGGGCAATGACGGACGCAAGATGAGTAAATCCTTGCGCAACTATCCCGATGTGTTCGGCGTGTTCAATACTTACGGTTCGGACGCCATGCGTTGGCTGCTCATGTCTTCGAGCGTAATTCGCGGCGGCAACCTAATCGTCAGTGAGAACGGGGTTAGGGATGCGGTCCGGCAAATCTTGTTGCCATTGTGGAACACGTACTACTTTGTGACGCTCTACGCCAATGCTTGTCATGGTGGGCACGGCTTGCAATTACACAGACTAGATCAAGCAACAGAGCAGAAGAGGATTGCAGCGTTGCCGGAAATGGACAGGTATTTGCTGGCTCGTACCAAACAGGTGTGCGACCAGGCGAAATTCAACTTTGATGCCTACAATTTGCCAGGTGCTGCTGAAGTATTGCGCGACCATCTGGATGTATTGACAAATTGGTATGTGCGCACCCAGCGCCAACGCTTCTGGGATGAAGACCAGAGTGCATTCGACACCCTTTACACGGCTCTATTGGATTTCGTGGAGGCCAGTGCGCCTTTACTGCCGCTGGTAACCGAAGAAATTTGGCGAGGACTAACGGGTGGAGAATCCGTGCATCTGCAGGATTATCCAGTTTTACCCACGAGCTTTCAGGATAGCGAATTAGTGCAGCAAATGGATCAGGTGCGCGAAATCGTTTCTGCCGCCCATTCTCTGCGCAAAACCAACAAATTGCGGGTGCGCCAGCCTTTGTCCAACTTGATTGTGGTTTGCGAACAAGCAGCAGAAATGAACCATTTTGCTGATTTGATTGCCAGTGAGGTAAATGTCAAGCATGTGCAAATGCAGCTGCCGCTTCATTCCGACTTTCGGGTGCACCCAGAGGTGTCGCTGAATCCCAAAGAATTTGCGCCAGAGGTGCGAAAACTAACTTCCACGTTGTTCAAAGCGCAAAAGAGCGGTGAGTGGCACCTAGATGGCGACCGGCTAGTATTCCCGAACGTGCAGCTTGAGGGTCAGCCGGTGGTTTTAGAGGCTGGGCAATTCCAGGCGTCAACGCGGGTAGAGGCCGAAGCAGGTCAGGTGGCCCAGGTTTTAACTGACGGTACTTTTGTGGTGCTGGACACTAATTTGACGCCAGAGTTGGAAAACGAGGGATATGCGCGCGATCTGATTCGTTTGATTCAAGACGCCCGCAAGAATGCCAACTTGCATGTAACTGATCGGATTCATTTGGAGTTGACTGTGCCCAGTGAGCGCAAGCAAGCAGTGCACGAACAGCTGCACATTATCAAACAGGAAACCTTGAGTTCGATGGTAACTCTGCACACTGGTGCTGAACTACAAATTCAGGTGGGCAAAATTGACCACGAGGAATAGCAGCAATGAGCAGAACGCACAAAATGCTCGAGGTGTACGGGACGGACGAGGTGTGCAAGACTTGCAGGATACACAGGCTGTAGGGGATGCCCAAGGTACACAGGGCGAACTAGACGCGCTGGACAGCGAGTTAGAGCGCCAAGAAGAAAAGCAAGAGGAAAAACCGCTCCAAGATTTGCGCTCCCTGGTGGAGCAAGTCTTTGGCGGACCTGATCCAAATGTGTTGAGTGAAGTATTGGGTGAAAACGACCCGGCCTTTAGTCAAGATGAGATAGATTTTGACGTAATTTTGGGGAGTAGCCAAGCGTCGAATGCTGAGAACATCGATGAACAAAGAATCCTAACTGCTCAGGCAGAAGTACAATTGGTCGATTTGACTCAGGCTTTGGAGGCGCGCGCTGGGGAACACAATTTTGATCCGTCCTTGACGCGCATGCAGAAAACCTTGTCCATCCTAGGGGATCCACAAAATGCGTATCCGGCGATTCACGTGGCGGGAACGAATGGCAAAACTTCGACTAGCCGTGTGGCGGAGAGCTTGTTGCGCGAACTAGGTTTGCGGGTGGGTCGCTATACTTCCCCGCATTTGCAGTCGATTACTGAGCGCATCAACTTGGATGGACGGCAATTGAGTGCGCCAGAATTTTTGGCCGCCTGGCAAGATATTGCACCTTACGTGGCTATGGTTGATGCGACAGAGCAAGAACAAGGAAAGCAGCCAATCAGTTACTTTGAGGCTTTGACTTTGATGGCTTTTGCGGCTTTTGCCGACTACCCGGTCGATGTGGCGGTGCTCGAATGCGGGATGGGTGGGCGCTGGGATGCCACTAACCTGGTTGACGCAAAAATTGCGGTTATCACGTCGATTTCCCGGGATCACGAAGAATACTTGGGTAGCTCTTTGCTAGAGATTGCCGCAGAAAAGGCTGAAATCATCAAACCCAAATCCATTGCGGTGATCATGCGCCAAGACGAGGCAGTGTTGGATTTGCTGTTGAAAAAATGTCAGGCACAGGATGCGCTGGCTCGAGTTGAGGGAGTAGATTGGCAGATTTTGCGCCGAGACGTGGGGGTGGGCGGACAAATGATTACTGTGCGCACACCTGCCGCTGTTTACGAGGACATTTTTGTGCCGCTAAATGGCGAATTCCAGGCTCACAACGCTGCGGCGGCCCTGGTAGCGGTGGAAGCCTTGTTGGGGGGGAGAGTCTTGCCAGCTGAGGTGGTAGAACGCGGAATTGGCGCTGCTACTTCGCCTGGACGCTTGGAGGTAGTGCGTACTTCCCCGACGATCATTGTGGATGGAGCCCACAATCCGGCCGGGGTGGCGGCCTTGGTGCGGACGCTGCCGGAAACCTTCCAATTGGGATATACGGTGGGAATTTTTGCTTGCCTGGGTGACAAACGGGTCGAGGAAATGCTCTCGCTAGCTGAACCCGTATTTGACGATCTGGTAGTGACCACTTTGCCGAATAGTCGTGCTTTGCCAGTCGACGACTTGAGCACTGTGGCTGCCGACGTATTCGGCTCAGATCGCGTGCACACAGCCGACACTTTAGAGGAAGCAATCGACAAAGCTGCCCTGTTGGCGGATTCGGTTTCTGACCCCACGTTGAGTCGAGGAATTGTCGCTTTTGGGTCACTGTATTTGGTGGGAGCAATCAAGATCTTATTAGGGCGGTGAGGGCAAAAGCAATCGGCCGCTAATAGTAGCTGGACTTGAAAAAGAAATTGAATCCTAAAAATAAGCTGGAACACAATTCTAGGTGAGAACAGGCGAGAGAATTTAGCCAAGAATAGGTCAGGATGTTTAAACTGTTGGCATGTATTTGAAGGCGTTAACCCTGCGGGGATTTAAGTCTTTTGCTACCGCAACGACTCTGAAATTTGAACCAGGTATTACTTGTATTGTGGGGCCAAATGGTTCGGGTAAGTCGAATGTGGTTGACGCTTTGACGTGGGTAATGGGTGAACAGGGCGCCAAGAGTTTGCGCGGCGCAGCCATGGTGGATGTGATTTTTGCGGGAACAGCTGCCCGGCAAGCTTTGGGACGCGCCCAAGTAGAGTTGACGATTGACAATTCGGATGGTCGTTTGCCGATTGACTTTTCGGAAGTAACCATGTCGAGAACTCTATTTCGCGGGGGAGCCTCCGAATATTCGATTAATCAGTCTCCCGCCAGATTATTGGACGTCCAGGAGCTGTTATCCGACACAGGGATGGGTCGACAAATGCATGTGATTGTTGGCCAGGGACAGTTGGATGCGGTTTTGAATGCGACGGCACAAGAGCGGCGAGCTTTCATCGATGAAGCTGCTGGAGTACTAAAACATCGTCGCCGCAAAGAGCGAGCTTTGCGCAAGTTAGAGACAATGGACCAAAATTTGGTGCGCGTTCTAGATTTAACGGAAGAGATGCGCAGACAGTTGAAACCCTTGGCTCGTCAAGCCAAAGCTGCGCAAAGAGCTTCGGGGGTACAGGCGCGAATCATTTATGCGCAGCGGCGCCTAGCAGTCTTAGAGTTGACGGAAGTGATGGCGGCTTTGCAGCGCTCTCACGGGGAGGCCGCGAATTTGCGGGGCAGGGCTACCCGTTTCGATTCCCAAATCGAGCAACTGCGAGCTGAATTAGCTGAACTGGGGGAACAGCTTGAGGCACAGCGGCGAAACAGTGAAATGTTGTCGGAAAATTGGCATGGTTTGCGGGAAACTGTGCAAAGATTTGCCTCTTTGACTGATTTAGCGAAAGAGCGGTTACGGCGGGCTGGAACGGTGACGGTGCCGATTTCTGAAGCCTCGATTGAATTGGCTCGGGAGAGGCAGGCGGAGTATACCAAAGAGGTGGAGGCAGCGGAATCCTCCCAACAGGCGGCAGCAAAAGTGTGCCAAGAGGCTGAACAGCAGGCCAGGCAGGCGGCTGATGTGGCCAAAGCCCAAGCGGCAAAACTGCGTTTAGCGGAACAGGAATTGAATCGCTTGTTGGACCAGCAAACTAAATTTGAGGCCGAGTTGGCTCGGGCGCGCAGCCAGGTGCAATCTAGTCAAGAGGCGGTGGAACGTTACCAAAAACGGCTACAGGAAGCCACAGCTCGGGCGGTGGAAGCGGCGTCGGCGCGCAGCGGAGCTCAGCCAGCGGCGGAGCAGAATTTGGATGTCCAGGTGGAGGTACAAGTTCGAGAGCACGCGCAGGCAGTTGAAAATGAAAATCAGCAGCGACAAGAAGTAGAGCGGTTGACAGCTGAGTTGAGGGTTGCTGGCGAAAAAGTGGCTACTTGGCGGGCGCGCAGCCAGGTGTTATCCGAGTCTTTGGCTGAACCTGCTGATAGTAACCGTGCTAATACTGCTGGTGCTACTGATGCTGCCCAGAGGCGGCAGGCTGGGGAGCTACGCCCCACTTGGAATGTGTTGGGACAGTTGGGCGAGTGCGTTTTGGTGGCTAAAGGCTGGGAGGATGCTTTAGCTGCACTCCTGGAGCCATATGGTGAGGCGGAGCTAATTGAAAGTCTGGAGGTTAGCACCCAGATTGAACAATTGTCTCAAGCAACTAGTAAATCAGTACACGCCCTGGTGGTTGACGGCAATAGTGCAACTGAAAATCTGGAAAGCTGGCGGAATAAAACTTTGCCATCACGTGGCTTAGTGGTAGGACAAGTCGAGCCTGCTGACCAGAGGGTCTCAGATGAACAGGACGAGGAACAAGCTAGTCAAAATCCGGCTGCGCTTTTGGTCAGTCCGGCGCTAGAATTTGTGACTGCCAATCCTTTGGTGGCTCCAATTTTATCAGTATTGCTGGAGAACACGTTTTTGGCTGAATCTGCTGAAACTGCCGTTGCCTGGTTACAAAAGAGGACGAATCCTTTGGCGCGGGTGGCTACCAAAGCGGGTTCGGTGCTGACTGCGCACTCAATTCGCACGCGTGGGGAGGAAGGGGTTTCGCGGCTGCGTTTGCGAGCCGAATTGGAAGAGGCCAAAAAACAAACTCAAATAGCTAGTGAAGATCTACGCAAACGAGAAATGCAATTGTCCATTGCTAAAGACCAGTTGCAAGCAGCAGCAGCCACCGCAGCGGCAAAACTGCGGTTGTTGCGCGAGCTGGATGCAAAAAAATCCGAGCAGGCAAAAGAGTTGGCTCGGGTTTCTGCTCTGGCTTTGGCGGCAGAACAGGAGGCGGAACGGGCAAAAATCCAGTTGGAAGAAGCCCAAGGAGCTTTGCAAGCGGCGAAACAGTTAGAGGCTGATTTAGAGCAAGTATCTGTTAGTCGGAAAAAAGTTGTTCCCGAAACGTTTTTGGTTGAAGTCCGCGAAAATAGTCGCCGGGCTGATGAAGCGGCAAATCAGTGGCGCGACAAATTGACTGAGGCTCGCATGCAATTGCATGGAGCTGACGAGAAATTGGCATCAGCTCGCCGCCAGGTGCAGGCTTTTCGCACTCAAATTGAGCAGTTGCTTTCTGACCGGGAACGCCAATTGCAAAAGTTTCAGGCGGCCAACACGATGAAGTTGACGGCCACGAAAGTGCTGGAACGAGCTGGTGAAGCAATGGAATCGGCCAAAAACTTGGCCGAGCAGGCGGGTAAAGAACGGCAACTAGCTAACCAGAAGGTCACCGATATTAGTCAACGAGTTGGCGTGGTTCAAGCCCAAATCGCGAATTTGGAGAGTCGACGTGCTCAACTGGTGGAGGAGCGCCAACAGGCGGAAGTCGAGTTTGCCCAATTGCGGTATAAGTTCGAGCAGGCCAAGGAAAAAGCCTGGGAGGTGGTGCCTGAGCGCGAGGCTTTGACGGAGGGAGAACCTGAGGAAAATCCCGGTGAAGCAAAAGCGAATAGGTACGCGACAAATGAGTTGGCCGACAAGCAAATGGAAGGTTTTCCCCCAGAGAACCGGGTTGGGGAAAGTAACCCAGAGAAAAACCAGTTGACTGGAGCACAACTAGACTACTCGACAGTGCAATTGGCTAAAAACCAAAAGCAACTCGCGAGCGCCGAGCTAAATAGCAGCAAAGACGACGATGAGATAGCTGATTTTTTGGCTCTGCCCACGGAGTTAGTGGAGCTGGTACAAGAGTTTGGGCCAGAGCACTTTTGGCCAGTAACAGGCAACCCGGATACAGTAGACGAAAATAGTGAGAACAGCGCAGAGAGGCAGTGGGTGCCATTTTCGCGCGAAATAGCGGTAGAATCCCTCTCAGTGGCTGAACGCGAGTTGGCTCGTTTGGGAGTGGTGAATCCGCTGGCAATTGAGGAGCACGACGCACTAAAATCGCGCCACGATTTTTTGATGGAACAAGTAGAGGATCTGAATCGCTCAAAAGCTGATTTGATGAAAATTATTCGCGAGGTGGATCAGCGGGTGCGTGAATCCTTCCAGCAGGCATTCGCGGATGTATCTGAGCAATTTGCCCACGTATTTTCGGTGCTTTTTCCGGGGGGCTCTGGCCGCTTGGAGTTGACTGATCCCGATGATCCACTGCACACGGGGGTGGAGATTCATGCGCGGCCGGCGGGTAAAAAGGTGACGCGCATGTCATTGTTGTCGGGTGGGGAGCGCTCTTTGGCCTCACTGGCGTACTTATTTGCGATTTTCAAGGCGCGGCCTTCGCCGTTTTACGTGTTAGACGAAATTGAGGCGGCTTTAGATGACATCAATTTGTCGCGCGTGCTCGAGGTTTTGCAAGAATTGCAAAAAGATTCCCAGTTGCTCATTGTGACGCACCAAAAACGCACTATGCAAATCGCGGATGCCCTTTATGGGATTACCATGAAAGACGGGGTTACCACAGCAATCTCTCATAGAATGCGAGAAAGTGATTAGTAGCGAATAGAAGATGAACGGATTCAAAAGACGGATTCACTCAGTAAGCTAGTAGTAACTAGTGGTGAATCGAAACTGGCAAAAGGCTGGATTAGGGTTCTGGTTTTGCTGGTGCAAAGATTTAGCTGCGGGTTCGTTAACTTGAAGGGCTACAAAGGGACCGTAAAAGAGGACTATAGATCGGCATGAATGCTAATTCGTGGATGTTGTATGGGCTGATCGCATTAATCGCGATTGTAATTATTGCGCTGGTGGCCGCATTCGTGGTTGTCTACCGCAAGAAACAGCTGAAAACTGGTGACCAAACAGCACCAGAAACTTTGGAGCAGCCTCCGGAAAAAGTCCCGGTCGAGTCCACGGCAGAGCCTGCGGAGAAAACAGATTCTGACTCTGCAATCCCGGCAACAGATGACACTACTGACGAAGCAGATGCCGATTCCGCAGTTTCAGTAG
>CBCPNB010000021.1:0-51177 GCA_965120455.1 uncultured Actinomycetaceae bacterium
GAAAACTTGCGGCCTGCTTTGGAAAAAGCTGGAATTTACTTGTTGGACTGGGAACAGTTGAGCGACTTAGAAAAAGAACGGATGGCCCAGTATTTTCGCGATAAAGTGTTTCCAGTGTTGACGCCATTAGCGGTGGATCCAGCCCACCCATTTCCCTATATTTCAGGTCTGTCGCTAAATATTGCCGTAGCTGTGCGAAACCCATTGTCGGGAAAACACCACTTTGCGAGGCTGCGTGTGCCTGAAGGTTTACCGCGTTTGATTAGCGTAGATACAGCTAAAAAGGGCGGCATCGTTGAGGAGTATATTCACTCGAAAACTGGCGCGCGGTTTATTTTGCTAGAACAAGTGATTATAGCCCACTTGGAGCGCTTATTTCCAGGAATGGAAATTCTAGAAGCCGATATGTTTAGGATTACTCGCAATGAAGATTTAAAAGTCGTCGAAGATGATGCAGAAAATTTGTTGACGGCGATTGAAGCTGAATTGTCTAGACGCCGTTTTGGGGCGGTAGTGCGGCTGGAAGTAACTGAGAGCATGTCGGAGTCAACTCGGCAGTTTTTGGTGGAAAAACTAGAAATCAGCCAGGAGGACGTGTTTCGTTTGCCTGCGCCTTTGGATTTTCGAGTATTCAATGAATTACACGATTTAGATGTGCCAGAGCTGAAGTTTAAACCCTACAAACCGGTAACAGCAGCTGGGCTGTTTGGTAAAACTACGTCGAAGAAGTCTGCCTTGGATTCTGGGAGTGTAAAACCAGCTGCGAGTTTGGCGAAAAAAACACGGTCTATGGACTCGGCGGAAACGCTCGACATATTCCAAGTTTTGCGTGCACAAGACGTACTCGTGC
This sequence comes from uncultured Actinomycetaceae bacterium, assembly GCA_965120455.1. GTDB lineage: Bacteria > Actinomycetota > Actinomycetes > Actinomycetales > Actinomycetaceae > Scrofimicrobium. The sequence goes on from CBCPNB010000021.1 coordinate 851, forward strand.
ACCACCCGTACGACTCGTTTTCGACTTCAGTACAGCATTTCATTACTCAGGCTGCCCACGATCCGCAGGTTTTGGCTATTAAACAGACTTTGTATCGCACTTCTGGGGATTCGCCGATCGTGTCTGCTTTGATTGAGGCGGCCATGTCTGGCAAACAAGTTGTGGCAGTGGTGGAAATCAAGGCCCGCTTTGACGAAAAAGCCAATATTTCGTGGGCTCGTAAATTAGAGCGCGCTGGGGTGCACGTAGTCTATGGAATGGTGGGGCTCAAAACGCACTGTAAATTGTCGTTGGCTGTGCGCAAAGAAGGCGACGTTTTGCGGCGTTACTGTCATATTGGGACAGGAAATTATCATCCCAAAACTGCGTGCGGATACGAGGATTTGGGGTTGTTGACTACCAATCCTGTGATTACTCAGGACGTGTTGCGACTGTTTAACCAGTTGTCGGGGTATGGGCCGCGTTCGCATTTTCGAAAGTTGTTGGTGGCACCGGTTTCGATTCGCTCAGGATTGATTGAACGAATTGAAGCCCAGATGCGCAACCATTTAGCAGGCGAAGAGGCATGGATTGGCATCAAAGTCAATTCAATTATGGACGAGCGAGTCGTTGACGCCTTGTATCGAGCTAGTCAAGCGGGTGTGAAGGTCGATATCGTGGTGCGCGGGATTTGTGCCGTACGTCCAGGGATTCGGGGACTATCGGACAACATTAGAGTACGCTCAATTCTGGGACGATTTTTGGAGCATTCGCGGATTTTTGCTTTCGGCACCAAAGGAGGTGAGGAGGTTTGGATTGGCAGCGCCGATTTGATGCATCGAAATTTGGATCGTCGAGTGGAAGTGTTGGTGCAGGTTGTAGAGCGCGAACATGCTGCTTATTTGGCGGATTTGCTGCGAACTGAGGCTGACTCTAAAACATCTTCGTGGCACTTGACGAAGCACGGGGTGTGGAAACGCCACAAATTTGATAAGAATGGAAAACCTTTGCTGGATATTCAAACTGAATTGATGGAGAGTGCTTCTGCCCGGGCGGCTGGTCGACCCGTCTCGAAAGATGGGCGCATCTTGGATCGGCCCTGTAGGTGTTCTGTTCACTGCACGTGTTCTGGTGCGGCTGAGTCATCGACGAGTGGTTGAGTCACCATGGCGCAAAAACCAACTGGATTCCCCAGTCGTTTAGTGAGGGCAGGCGGGGCGGTCGTATTTCGCCGTCTGCAGGGGCGGCCGGGAGAACCGATGGGAGCGAAAGAATTTCAGGTTTTATTGGTGCATCGTCCTGGTTATCGGGACTGGTCATTTCCCAAGGGTAAAGCTAAGTTGAATGAGCCGCTGCCAGTGACGGCGGTGCGGGAAGTGGAGGAAGAAACGGGGGTGCCAATCCGCCTGCACTTGCCGCTGCCAACTCAGCGTTATCGTTTGAGTTCAGGCGTCATCAAAGAGGTGCATTATTGGGTGGGCAGCGTGTTGGAGGTCGGTAGTTTGGCTTTGGTGGCTCGCTCTCCAGTGGTGCAGGCGAGTCGCAAGGAAATTGATCGAGCAGAGTGGTTTTTTCCCGCTAAAGCTCGCGAAAAGCTGACTCGGCGAGGAGATCGGCGTTTGCTGGACAAAGTTGTTTCGATTGCGGCAGAGCCAACTGGTTTAGAGACCGGGGCGGTGGTTTACCTGCGCCACGGTGAAGCTATCTCTCGTAAAGCCTGGTCGCGTTTGAGTGCCAGGGAAAATGATGGCGGCGGCTTTGGTAGTGCGGGCAGCATGAATGGTGTAGTTGCTGCGATTAGTGCAGATGTTGTCAGCAATGTGCAGGGGATGGCTGGGGCAGGCAATGGGAGTTTGACTGCATTCTTGAACAATGCAGAGAGTGCATCTAACCAAGATAAGGGGAAAAATGGCCACAATAGTGCTAAGGCTGGTGAATCTGGTGAGGCTAGGCGGCCGTTGTCTCGTTTGGGTGGTGTGCAAGCGGTAGATTTGGTGCCTTTGCTGTCAGCTTTTGGGGTAGAACAGCTTTGTTCTAGCCCGTGGGTTCGCTGTTTGCAAACAATTTGGCCTTATGCAGCGGTGATTTTGGCCAAAGTGGGTGAAATTCCAGCACTCACTGAGACTGCCTGCGAGAAAAATCCTGGCGCAGCCAGGCGGATTTCACTAAATGCCTTGCGTATCGCCGGGCAACTGGGGGAGGTGGTGGCGTTGTCTTTACATAGGCCGACTTTGCCGGTGCTGCTCCAACCTGTGCGGGAGAATCTAGCTAGCCGCAAATTAGTGGAAACTTTGGAGCGTCCTAAATTCACGTTGCGTCCCGCAGAAATGTTCGTGGTTCACGTATCTAAAAAGAGCGTCCTGGCCATTGAGCGCCAAGCGCCACTCACCAAATTGGCACTGGGAATTTGACGAAGACATGTAACACACCAGTTTTGCTTTATTACCTATTGAGACTATGGACTACGGCGGTAGATGTGCTACCACGGAGCAAACATCGGTGTAGTCTCTAATAGTGAGAGGTTGTATTTCAGACGGCAATTTGTAAGATATCATGCCTCTTGTTGGAGCTGGTGTTTCGATGGGGTCATTCAGGGCTCACTCCTATCAGAGTTGTCTGAACAGGGTCTGGATAGGAACTGTGTGTACACTAAGTTCAGCAACATAAATTTAGGCAGTACATGGTAAGTGGGGAACAGTCAACATCCTAGAGAGACAATAACAAGATGTCCGATTCATCGATTGCAGTACAACTACAGAAGCTAATTCCGGTTTTTGCTCAACTGGACTACATACCGGAAGCGTTGACATTTTCTGGCATAAACCCTCGTGCACATACTCGTCGTGATCAAACGATCGAAGCCATCAAAGGATACATTATCAGCAATGGTTTACAATCTGGTGATCCGTTGCCAACAGAGCTGGATTTGGTGCAAGAATTGGGGACTTCGCGTTCTTCTGTACGGGAAGCAATGCGTAAACTGGAAGCACTCCACATCGTGAAGGTGGTACACGGTCGGGGTACTTTTGTGGGAGACATGTCGATCAATCCGATGATTGAGACCTTGTCTTTTCGTGCTCTGACTAATCCGAATGACAACCTAGGGACTTTGCAGAATGTGATTTCTTTTCGGCGCGCCATCGATTTGGGGATAGCTGAGGTTGTCATGGAGAAATTGCAGGGCACGAAGCCAAAAAAGTTGCTCGATCTGGTCAAGTCCATGAAGGAATACGCCACTGCTGAGAAATCTTTTTTGGGGCAAGACATTGATTTTCACACGCAGATACTCCAGGAAGCCGGCAACGAAGTATTGTTGCAGGTGGCTCGTAGTTTGTGGCTGGTGCATATGACGACATTGCCGCTCCTGAGCCTAGAGGTTACCTCCGAATTATCGGCAACTGCTGACGCCCACGAAGATATTCTCGATGCCATCATTGCTGGTGACTTGCTGGCTTACCGCGAGGCGGTTAAGGAACACTATCGTCCTATCGTCTCCATTGTGCAGGATAACTTAGCCGACTGACGCTAGTGCGAAACGCTCGCCGTTTGGTGGTGGGATTAATGTTCTAGTTTTCCCTTTTGCTGCGCGTGGTGGCACAGGCGTTTTTAGATTCCCTGCCAACTGGGCTTGTTTACATACGCCCACCGATAGTACTCAGCGTGTTTGAGGCAACTAGCCGCAGCCTCATCGATAATTACTGTGGCGTGCGGATGCAATTGCAGGGCTGAGGCAGGACAAAATGCACTCACACTGCCTTCAACGCAGGCAGCCAGAGCCGCAGCTTTGTGCTCACCAAACGCCAACAACACCAGGTGGCGGGCTCGCAAAATTGTCCCAACCCCCTGAGTAATACAATGCGTGGGCACTTGCTCCAGTGAGCCAAAAAAGCGCGCATTGTCGAGGCGAGTTTGCTCAGTAAGAGTCTTAATGCGCGTGCCAGAAGCCAGGGAAGAGCCCGGCTCGTTGAAACCAATGTGACCGTCTGTGCCGATGCCCAGGATCTGCAAGTCAATGCCTCCTGCAGCTTGGATTGCCGCGTCGTATTCTTCTCCAGCTTTTGCAATCGTCTCCAAGGAACTGTTGGGCACCTGCACCCGAGTTGGATCCAGTCCTAGGGGTTCAACCACTGTGCGAGTAATCACCGACCGATACGACTCAGGGTGGTCGGGAGGCAGGTTTACGTATTCATCCAACGCAAACCCACTAACTTGCGACACGTCTAAGTTTCGTTCATGAATCAAGTCAGCCAAAGCCCGATAGGCTACTAACGGCGTCGAACCAGTGGCCAACCCCAAAACTGCACTAGGTTTTGTGGCAATCAAATCAGCTGCTGCCTGAGCGTAAAGCTGGCCAGCCTGCTGAGCAGTCTCGACGATGATTACTTCAGACACACCTATTTCTTTCCTTCACTAGCAGCTTGCCTGGTTAGCTTGTTTGCTGCTTATTTTGAATCTGCCGATAAGCCCACTTAACTTGTGGTAGACCTGGCCCATTGGTTCAGCTAGCAACTAAACGCCTCATCTGGATGTCCGCATCCCTCAGGCTAGGCCAGGCTACCTACCTTAGTTATGACCGCGTCGAAGCGCTCACTTCTGCTGGAGTGCGTTCCATCTCGATGCCGCACTCTTGTAGCACGTCGGCAACCGCTTGCACATTCTCGCCTTGCAGGGTAGCTACCGGCCGGGGCATCTGATTCGTGTCGAATACTCCCATCAAGGCCAAAGCTGTTTTGAAAGCACCAACTCCGGCCGCAAAACCAGTCACTCCCGAGGTGACAGTGACAATGCGCATCAAAGCAGATAAACGATCTTGCTCTCGGCGGACGCTTTGCCAATCACCAGCTTTAGCTGCCTGCCACATGCGTACATATCCATCTGGGTCAATATTGGCCAGTCCCGGTACAGAGCCAGCAGCACCCGCCAAATAGGCTCCATCTACTACCACTTCGTGTCCAGTCAACAACGTCAACGGCGAACCCGCCCGGCGGTTGTCGTCGAGCAAAAACCTAAAGCTGACGTCATCTCCCGAAGAATCCTTCACGCCCGCTAACACGCCGTCTTGCCCTAGTCGAACCAGCAGGTCAAAATTTAACTTTTTTCCCACGCACTGAGGCAAGTCGTAGGCGAACAACGGCAAATCGACGGACTGAGCAATCTGGCGGAAATGCTCCTCTATCTCTGCTGACCCACCAAGAGCATAAAATGGGGCAGTCGCCACAATTGCCTCGGCACCTAAAGAAGCGGCAACTTGAGCGTGCTCAATTACACGCTCCGTTTGCATATCGATGCAACCCACAAGTAGGGGAACTCGTTTCCCGATTGTTTCGACGGCGACCTGAATGATTTCTCGGCGGCGTTGATCAGTTGAGAACGCTACCTCCCCACTAGAACCCAACACAAAGAGGCCGTCAACTTGAGCATCCAGCAAGCGCTGAATGGAGCGCTTCAAACTTACCCGATCTAGTTGACGATCTGCCGTCAAGGGAGTTACTACTGGTGGAATCACGCCAGCAAATTTGTGTGTCAATTGAGAATCCTAACTGAACTGATCTGAACTGATTGTGTGCAATAGTCAATCTGCAAATGTACTGTTTTACGAGGACTATGGCTTATAAGGATGTAAAAGTGAAGGAGCAGAAGACAGCAACATTTTCGTATACTTGTGCTTAGGACTAGAAAAAAGCTGTAAAGTCGTAGCCTGCTCGACGATTTTCCCTTCATACATCACCATGATCCGGTCGGAAATATAGCGAATAGTTTGAATATCGTGGCTAATGAACACCATAGATAAGTTGAGTTCTTGCTTCAAATCCGACAACAAGTTTAGGATTTGGGCGCGCACTGACACATCCAAAGAAGAAGTCGGTTCATCGGCAATGAGTACTTTCGGTTTCAAAGACAACGCTCGAGCAATTGCCACCCTTTGGCGTTGACCGCCCGATAGTTGACCTGGCAGAGCTGTCAGCACCGATTTTGGCAAACCCACCATGTCTAAAAGTTCATAAGCGCGTTTTTCCCTTTTCTCTGGAGAGCCCAAGCGGTGCACCACCAAAGGATCGATCAACTGATCTTGGACAGTCATTCGCGCATTTAGTGCAGTACTTGGATCTTGAAACACCACTGAAACGAGGCGGCCAATTCGCTTGCGGTCTTTGGGAGTGCGCTTAGTGACGTCAATGCCCTGGAAGCGCACCGACCCACTGGTGACAGCCTGCAAACCACACATGACATTTGCGGTAGTCGATTTGCCACAGCCCGACTCACCGACTAGGCCAATTGTTTCACCAGGCATCAGGCGCAAACTTACTCCATCAACTGCTGCAATTTTTTGCGGCACGAAAAGCCTGCCCGTGCGAGTAGAAAATATTACACGCACATCGTCCAGCGCAATGATTGGAGTAGGAGGACGTTTTTGCAAACTCATCAGAGTTCCATTCCTTTTTTGGACATGCGCTGAATTGGCCAACATACCTGATGGTTGAAGCCGCCAGGATTGATGAATGTTGATTCCTGGGTTGTCATGCAGGAAACTCAGTGATCGCCGTCGAGGATTCATAGAGCGATACAGCGATCGGCCAACTGGTTGACTCACTGGTTCTAGGGCAGGTGAATTATCATTCATCGCACAGCCTCCGCATTGGTATCTGGCGCACTCTGATCGGGCAAAGCTGCGTAATAGTGTTGAGTGTCAGGAACCCGTTTCATCACTGGACGAGTATTGAGCCCCATAGTGGGGTGTGAAGACCTAGGAGCAAACCTATCTCCCGGCGGGAAGTCAGCTGGAGAGGGGACGGCACCAGGAATTTGATGTAGGCGCCCAGTCCCATTTTCTATCGAAATCACAGAGCCCAGTAGGCCGCGTGTGTACTCGTGTTGAGGATCCAACAAAATATCTTGCGTCGACCCCTGCTCGATGACTTGACCGGCATACATAACCGTAATCGAATGGGTTACCTGTGACACTAAAGCTAGGTCGTGGGAAACAAAAATCATGGCAAAACCCAGTTTTTCCCGCAATTCTTGCAGTAAAGCGACGATTTGGTTTTGCACTGTCACATCCAGGGCGGTGGTTGGCTCGTCGGCAATCACCAGTTTTGGATTGCGGGTGAGCGCCATGGCGATTAGAACTCTTTGGTGTTGTCCACCGGAGAGCTCGTGCGGATACGAATTCAACGTGCGCTCAGGATCTAAACCTACTAACTCCAACAGTTCCTCAGCGCTGCGGGTTCCGCCGCGCTTAGTTAATTGTTTCATCTGTGATTTGATCATCATGGATGGATTCAGCGACGACAAAGCATCCTGGTAAATCATGGCAATCTCACTGCCGCGCAACAGGTTGTAGTCTTTTTGGCTCAAACCATTTAGCTCTTGCCCGTTGAAGCGGATTTGACCAGTGACACTGGCCTGCGGATCGAGTAAGCCAACGATGGCCAGCGCAGTAATTGACTTGCCACAACCCGACTCTCCTACCAGACCCATAGTTTCGCCCGGGTGCACGGTGAAAGACACGTGGTCGACCACGTCAACTTCGCCGTGTCGGGGAAAACGGATGCACAAATCTTTGACTTCGAGAACCGGCTTTGTCTCGGAGGTAGGAGTGTACTTGTATCTGTCGTTGCGATACCACTCGGCTTGGCGCAAGGCGGATAGTGCACTCGCCAAAGATTTTTCTTGTGCGGCGTAGGCTGCTACTGGATCGGCCAGCAGTTGATCATCTTTGCGGCGTGCCTCAGCAGTTTGCAGGTTTTGTACTTGAGTAGTGGGAGCAGAGATCAGGGCGTCCGTTAGGCTCTCAGACAAAATATTCAGGCATAAAACCGTGATCATAATTGCTAAGCCGGGAAAGAGTGCCTGCCACCAGTATCCATAGAGTACGCCTTCTTTGGCTGAGGAGAGAATGTTTCCCCAAGTTGGTGTCGGCTCTGGAATTCCCGCGTTGATGAACGACAAAGAGGCTTCAAAGACAATGGCATCGGCTACCGATAGAGTAGCAAACACCATGACCGGGGCTGCAATATTGCGCGTCACGTGTTTTAGTAAAATCCACGGCGCTTTGGCCCCAGAAACGATCACTGCCCGTACGTAGTCTTTGCCGTATTCGCTGATAATATTTGCCCGCACGATTCGAGAAATTTGGGGAACGTATAAAATTCCGATAGAAATAATGATTCCAATCATGGATTGGCCCAGAATACTCACAAATACAGCGGCTAGAGCAATCCCGGGCACGGACATGACGATGTCAATGACGCGCATGATAATTTCGGACACCCAGGTTCGAGAAACTGCGGCAATTGCACCGATAAGGGAGCCAACTACTAGGGCAAAACCAATGGAAATCAGGCCGATGACTAACGAATAGCGGGCTCCGTAAATCAACCGTGAAAATACGTCGCGACCCAGGTTATCCGTCCCAAACCAGTGTGTTCCAGAAGGAGGCTGGTAGGTTTGGTAAATTGCGGTAGGACTGTGCGGCGTGATCACCGGAGCTAAAATCGCTAAAACTACCAGCAAGAGCAAAACGGTCAGCGAAACCCGCGAGCCGAGGCTCATTTGGGAAAAACGCCTGAATTTAACTTTATTGCCAGGTCTGAGGATGGCTGAAACGACTTTGCGTTGACCAAAAAGCATGACTCACACCGTCCTGATCCGAGGATTGATTAGCACGTACAACAGGTCGACGATGATATTGATGACGACAAAGGCCAGGGCGACAACCAGCACGACTCCTTGTACGAGATTGGGCTGGTTCGAGTTGATGCCATTGAACATGACAGTACCCATACCTGGCAGTGAGAAAATCACTTCAATGACGATGGCTCCACCCATCAAGTAACCAATTTTCATGCCGATGACTGTGATGGGCGTGATCAGAGCATTGCGCAAAACGTTGCGAGAAATAACTATGGATCTGGGAACTCCCGCTCCAATCGCGGTTTTGACGTAGTCTTTGTCCAACTCTTCGACCATGGAAGTGCGAATAATCCTAGTCATCTGACCGGCAACTGGCAGTCCCAAAGCAAAGGCGGGCATAGCCATGCGCTCAATGTAGGCTAGGGGGTCTTCAGAAAACGGCGTAAGCGAGCCGGCACCTGGCAGCCAATTCAATTTGATTTGCAGGAAATAAATTAGCAAAACACCCAACCAAAACGAGGGAGTGGCAATGGCTATGATCGAGAACACGCGGATTATTTGGTCGACCCAACTGTCCCGGTAGAGTGCAGCTAAAACTCCAAAAATCACTGCGAAGATGAGAGCAAGCACTAAGCCGATAAAAGTTAGTTGCAAGGTGACAGGAAAGGCAGAAGCAACTCGGTCTGCTACCGAATCCCGGGAAACACCGTAAGTTCCCATGTCTCCTTGCAGCAAACCAACGAGATAAGACACGAATTGCTCCAACCATGGACGGTCGTATCCCATTTCTTGCCGATATTGTGCGAGCCTCTCAGGCGATGCGTTTTCCCCTAGAGCCGCTATAGCCGGATCGTATTGGGAAAACGACATCAGGAAGTAAACCAGAAATATCACGCCCAAAGCCATAAAGGGCAGGGCAATGATCCTTCTCCCTAAAAGTCGAATTAAGTTAGCCACGCTATCTCCACTCTCAAAAGATAAGTGTGTGGTTACAAAATGAGTAATAAATCAAAGCAATGATCGTGGCAGATCGGCATTAATCATTGCCAAATCATCACCGATAATTGGTGTGTCCGATTTGCTATCGGCAGTAAAATTCAGTTGTTTGTCCGGATTTCGGCAATAAAATGAGGAGGGCCTGCGGTCGCAAGACGTGCAAACCCCCCTCAATGGTTTGTGCACTACTTGTGCCATTTGTCGCTAGTTTGTAGCAATCAACGCAAAATTACGACGTCAATTCGGCCTTGACCAGGTTCAATCCAGTCGTGCCAATTGCACCGAAGTTGCTGAACGTACCTTCTTTCACTGCTGTAGTGGTAGTGCGGTGCAGCAGTGGGTAGAGAGGTAGTTCTTCGGAGAGCAGGTCAAAGCACTGGTTCCAGTACTCCTGCCGCTCTTCGTCTGTGTCCGCAGCTAGCGCCGCATCCATTAACTCGTGCAGCTGGTTGTAGCCATCCGAGTCTTTCCAGAAGGTCCTGGTCTGCGTCCAAGAGTTGTCGCCATACCACCAGTTCATCAGTAGGTCGGGATCGTTGCCGAACACTGAGGGGTCACCAGGAGCGAGCACCATCGAGTAGTCTGCGTCCTCAATGTCAGTTATGTTCGAGTACAAGGACGAAGAAGCCATCGACTCGATAGAAACTTCCCAGCCTAACTCCTCCAAGTTTTCTTTGATCTGTGGAGCGAGCGAGCTGATCCACGAATGATCCGTGGTGTACAGGGTAAAGGAGAGAGGCTCGGTCACTCCTGCTTCTTCGAGTAATTCGCGAGCCTTGTCCAAGTCCCGAGTGTACACGTTAGAGGCTTCGTTATAGTAGTCCGAGTTACTCGACAAGAACGAAGTCGCTGCTTCAGCCTGACCAGACATGTTGTTTTCAACTAGAGCTTCGACGTCGATTGCGTAGAAGACAGCTTGCCGGACGCGAGCATCGTCAAAGGGTTCTTGCTGGGTGTTGAACATGATGAACGCGGTGTTAAAGCCTTGGACGGTCTGCAATTCGGCACCGGAAGACTCCAACAAGTCAAATGCTTCAGCAGGCACCATTTCCATCACGTCAGCTTCGCCAGCTTGCATGGCAGTTACGCGCGCCGTGTCGTCGACAATCACGTTCCATACCATTTGGTCAGCTGCCGCAGGGTAGTCGCCGTTGTAGAGGTCGTTTCGTTCAAACACGACCTGCTCGTCGGTGATTTCCACGTACTTCCACGGTCCGGAACCGATTGGCATCGAGGTGAGGTCTTCATCTGTGGCGCTAGAGGGCACAATCTGAATCAGGGCCAGGCGCTCCTTGAACATGGGGAAAGCCTGGTTCAGGTAGAAGGTGACCTGATTGTCAGCAGTTGCTTCAACTCGGTCGATGAAGTCGAGCATCGAAATGTAGAGAGAGCCCTCCGCGGTAGTGCGCTCATAGGAGCTGACCACGTCGTCAGCAGTTACAGCAGTACCATCGGAAAACATTGCGCCGTCGCGAATCGTCACTACGTATTCGGTGTCAGAAACTTCCTCTGGCTCATCTGCGGCCAATGCGTTGAATACCGAATAATCCGAGTAATCGATTGCGTACAGAGGCTCGGTCACGTGCCAGTTTGCGGCCAGAGGCAGTGCGCCAGAAGTACTAGACGGGTGGAAGTCACGGCTAGAGTAGGCCACTGCCGCAGTAATTGTTGTAGTGGCTGAGCCAGATTGCGAGCTGCTGCTGGAACAGGCTGAAAGGGAAAAAGAACCAACTAAAGCGATTGCTGCTGCAGCCAGCAATCTGCGTTTCGCTATTATTTCCATGAGTAATCCTCTATCTTCGATTAGATATCGTCAAATGTGTAAAGGCGAAATGCCTTCACAGCTATTCATCTGATGTCAGACAGCTATTGCTAATGTTAGCCTCTGACCATACTGATTGTTGTCTAATTGCTACATTAAAATTGGTCAAATCCAATAAAATAACGGAAATACTCACAAAAATACCTGTTGATTCTATTAAAATCGCCTCTCTCAGTCTCGATATATGGTCAGACGTGTAGTGACTGAGCTATCTGTGTTAACCGAATAAACTGGTTGTCCGCCAGAATTAGCGGGGTAGTTGCTCGCAAAACCAGCGAGTCAGGGAAGTCGGATGAGTAATTGCCGTTCCCACCACAGCTGCCCAAGCTCCTGCCTCCATTACTTGGCGCAATTGGGTGGGAGTATGAATCCGTCCCTCACCAAAAACAGGAATCTGGGGAAAAGCTTGCACCATTTTGCGCAGCAACTCCACATCCGGTCCCTCAGTTTTAGGGCGCTCACCAGTATAACCAGCCAAAGTGGTGGAAATAATGTCGGAACCGGCTGCCACCGCCTGCTCGGCGTCGGCAAAAGATCCACAGTCCGCCATCACCAAAGCGCCATCTTGATGCAATTTTTCGACAGTTTGCGCATACGTCAGGCCATCGGGGCGCGGCCGCGTGGTGGCATCGATGGCCACGATGTCGGCACCCGCACTCACACAGCTGCGAGCGTGTCGCAAAGTAGGAGTGATGTAGACACCTTCGCTGCCGTCTTTCCATAAACCGATTACCGGCACCTGGACTCGACTCTTAATTGCTGCAATATCGGCTAAACCTTGGCAGCGAATCGCACAAGCTCCCCCTGCTTCAACGGCAAGCGCAATTTGTGCCATAGTCTCAGGCTGGCGCAGCGGCTCACCTGGATAAGCTTGACAGCTAACCACTAGGCCGCCGCGCAGACTTTGAATCAAAGGATGGATTTTTCTCGCACTCACTGGAGCATTCTCTCGACTTCAATGGCCGCACCGACTAGGGGAGCCCGCTGAGTCAACTCGGATAACAACAGTGAAGTGTCTTGTAGCAAGGGCAGAGCCGATTCTTGGAAGCCCTGACAAACAGCTTTGAACCAAATCTTGCTGGAGGCAACTGACCCAGAGAAAACAATGGCTTGCGGGTCAAAGACATTGGCAATTCCACCAATAGTTTGTCCCAGAGCTATGCCTGTATCTATTAGTGTTTTGCGAGCAAAAATATTGCCGGATAAGGCGGCCTTGCCAATTTGCCCACCTGAATCCATGGAAGGCAAGCCAGCTTCTCGAGCTCGCTCGTTGAACAGTGCTACCAGGCCAGTACCTGAAGCCACCGCCTCAATATGTCCCGCAGTTGAGCCACAGGAGCACTGGAAATTTGCGGCCAAGGCGTGACAGGTGTGCCCCAGGTGGCCAGCTACTTTATTGGCGCCTTGAATTAGTTGGCCATCTACTACCAGGGCGCCGCCGATTCCCGTACCTACCCCAACTGACATGAGGCGCGAAAAATTGCGTCCAGCTCCAAAGGTTGCTTCCCCTAATCCGTGTGCGCCAACGTCTTGAACCAATCTGATGGGCAGGTCGGTGAATTCGCGAAAAGCTGCGTACACATTTTGTCCACTCCAACCGGGCAGCAAATTGGTGGCGCTCAAAATTGTGCCGGAGACAGGGTCAACTACCCCAGGCGATGCAATCCCAATCCCATCGACGGCGGATAGATGAGTCAGCTTAGTCACCATGGATATTTTTAGCGGTTCAGGAAGGTGAATGTCCGAGGAAGAATCTAGGTGCGGGGACAAGGTGTGCTCGGTGTCATTGGCCAAAATTACTTCGAGCAAGTCGCGAGCAAAACCGGCCAAACGATTTAAAACTGTTTTTCCGCCCAAACTGGCTCTAGTGGGAATCTCGCCCACATAGATGACATGGGGAGAGGAGTCTGCTGAACCCGAAAATTGCACCACTCCAGCAGAAATCTTGGTGCCCCCTAGGTCCAGACATAGAAAAGTTCCGCGACGTGGCTGATCCTGACTGAAGGTAGTAGGTTTAGGAGCTATCACGCGCCCTCCTTAAACCTAGCGTATGAAAATATGTTGACAGATTCACTGTAATTCAAAAGATCTGACGTCGTATGTTTATGAAATTGTGGTGCAGTTATTCTGGTCACAGATCGATTCCAATCAATTTTGTTTGTAGCCTTCTCTGGACATCTTTATTGCAATCATCACTTTAAGGGACTCAAAGTTGGTTGCCGCAAACTTGACATAGCCAGTGTGCGAACTCTCTGGATTACAGGCAAATTGGTGGATTCATCCTCGGAACTTTCGTGCAAAACCACTGTGTTTCACACAGTTCCCCCCTGTACCAGGCTCTCAACCAATGTCAAGAACAAGTAGAGCCAAATAAAACGAGCAATTGCGAATCCATGGTAGTGGATAGATAACTTTTTTGTTATAACATCCAGTTGGATGAAACAAATTTGACAGGGAGACTAACAGAGATAGGACGAGTATTTATCGTAGGTTTTATACGCGTGATTCCTCTTCGCGTGCTGTTCTGAAAGATCGAGCAATGGTTGCGGTGATTTCTGTACGCGCAAATCCTTATCGCTATTGAATAGCTTTTCATCCAAAGTTGCTTCTATACGCGTGCACCTTGGCGCCACACTCCCAAGGGCTGGAAATTCTGGTCTACGGCCAAAAAATCGGCTCGCAAACCTGTATGCAATTGTCCACGATCGGCTAACCCCAAAGCTCGGGCAGGAGAAGTAGACGCCATAAAACAGGCATCGCATAGACTAATTCCAGCAGTAGTAGCTAGCTGTACTTGTTCTAACAGGTGGGAAATTCCCCCCGCCAGACAGCCATCTGTGTCCAAGTAGGCAGCGCCGCCTTTTACTTGCACTCTTTGTCCACCTAATACGTATTCACCCTCTGGCATACCTGTTGCTGCCATGGCATCGGTGACGAAAATGATTGAGTCGCGCCCCAATAATTCGACCATTGACACCACCAACTGCAAATCCAGATGAATCCCATCACAAATTAGCTCCACCAGCAGTTGGCTGCGTTTAGCCGCCGCCAAAAACTCTGGGATTGGTCCCGGATGGCGGTGATGTAGCGGATCCATCCCATTGAACATATGCGTCACCGTTGCTGGCCGGACACTGGAGTTTTCAAGATGCCTAGGATTTTTGGACAGTAATTCAAATCCAGTGGCAACCCCCTGGCGGGTTTGCTTTAACGAAGCAGCAGTATGCCCCCAAGAGGGCAAAAGATTTCCCTCTACCAAAATTTGTAGTCCTTGTTTCCCCAGTGGAGTGCATACTTGCTCTGGGGCAATGGTGATGGAAAAGGCTTGTCCGCGCGCCGCCTGCACCAAGCGCTGCGCATTCTCAGGAGTCAACTTTTGGATTTTTTGCGGATCTTGAGCACCACAACGCGTAGCACTGATAAACGGTCCTTCGAAATGAAAAGCGTGAATATAGTTCACCTCGACGGCGGTAGCCAACAAAGCAGCCTTTTGTTCCAACTCCTCAATGGTGGCAGTCACCAATGAGGCTACGAGAGTTGTCGTTCCATGCCGCAAATGTTCATCTGCACCTTGTGCGACAGCATCTAGCGAATCACAATCGGGGAAAGAAATTCCTGCCCCACCGTGGCAATGCAAATCGATTAAGCCCGGAAGTAAAAATTTTGTGCCCGGCACACTCTGATCGGGTAGATCTTGGTACGGGTGCGGCAAACCTAGAACCGAGCCAGCGTAAAGAATCCGACCTCCCGCAGGTGGAGTTTGTACCACCAACGCGCCGCGCTCAATTACCGAGTTGGCAGTGACAACTGTGCCCAAAAACAAGAGTTCTGACCCAGACATACCCCCATGCTAGCTCGTAATATTCCAGATCAAGCCCGAACCTCTCTACTTAGATTGAACTAGCCTCTATTTACCAAAAAGCAAAATTTTTAATTTTGGTAAATAGATTGGTCTGAGCGATCGAGTACACTGCTGGGATGAGGGAGAAGCGGGGGAAAGCAGCAAGAACTGAGTAGACTCTAAAGGTGACTACCTCTCCAGGGATTAAGCAAATAGAAACTACTGTTACACCGCTCGTGCTTGGCATCGAGTCCACTTGTGACGAAACCGGGTTTGCTTTAGTTGGTGGCCATAAACTATTGGCCGACAAAGTTGCCACTTCGATGAATCAACATGCCCGCTACGGAGGAATCATCCCCGAGATCGCTTCTAGAGCCCATTTGGAAGCATTCATTCCGACCCTGAGAGCTATGTTCGCTGAAGTCAACCAAAAGGCGGCAAACTCTGGGCGTCCTCTTACTTTGGCCGACGTGGATGCGATTGCAGTCGCTGCCGGACCAGGGCTAGTTGGTTCTCTCACAGTTGGAATCTGTGGAGCCAAAGCTTTGGCAAGTGCTCTGGGAGTACCGCTGTACGGTGTGAATCACGTGATTGGACACTTGGCAGTAGACGCCCTGGTGGATGGAGCTTTTCCGGAACGATTTATCGGCTTGATTGCTTCCGGAGGGCATTCGAACCTGCTGCTAGTGGAAAATCTGGCCAGCAATATTCGCGAACTAGGCGGCACCTTGGATGATGCGGCTGGAGAAGCCTTCGACAAAGTCGGGCGCCTCCTTGGTTTGCCTTATCCGGGTGGTCCTCACGTCGATCGGCTGGCTGGACGAGGCGACCCCCAAGCAATTCGCTTTCCACGCGGGCTTGCCGCTGCTAAAGACAAAGAGCGTCACAAATACGATTTTTCCTTTTCCGGGTTGAAAACCGCAGTATTGCGCTACTTAGAGGCGCATCCAGTCACTAGCGACGCCATGCCCGATGTGTGTGCCGGTTTTTCTGAATCAGTTAACGACTCGCTCACTGCCAAAGCAGTACAAGCAGCGCAAGACTTCAACTGTGACACCATCGTAGTGGGAGGCGGATTTACGGCTAACTCGCGGCTGCGCTCGTTGCTGGCTGAGCGCGCTGAAATTACTGGGCTAAGAGTGCGGATTCCTCCGCTAGGATTGTGTACAGACAACGGAGCCCAAATTGCGGCGCTTGGTTCAATGCTGGTGGGGGCAGGATTGCCTGCTTCTCCACCAGACTTTAGTCCTGATTCGGGAATGGAACTCACCCAAATCTACGTCGCCTAATGATTTTCCCATCAGTAGTTGATGTATGGCTGTGCTCGGAACCCATGTCTTAGGTAAGTAGCAAAAAGGGACTATTTCTAGTAATCCCCATCTATCTACGGTAGCCCTGAGTTGAGGTTCTTTGAGAAATCATTGCAAGAAAGGAGGTATCGCCAAGAAAGACCTCTTACTCTTGGTTATTTTTGTCGGCAACTCTAATTGGCAACTTTGGAAAATAAATTCGCTTTGGAAAATAAATCCGCGACCCCAAATTCTAAATTCTAAAAAGGGTCGCGGATCATCATGCTTTTAGTGGCAGCATCCTCGAGACCAGGACGCCAAACTATCCCAGCAAACTAGCTTGCGTTAGAGATGCGCTCCCTGAGTTTTACCAACTGCTCGGTGATTTCAGCAGGCAACTTGGCGCCAAACTGCTGGAAGTATTCCTCGGCGCCGTCAGCCTCTGCTGCCCAGGCCGCCGGATCTATCGCGTAGAGCTTGTCCCATTCGGCGCGAGTAACCTCGTCTTCTAAACCTTCTAAATTGAAATCCTCAAACTTTGGATACAAACCAGTTATACCCGCTTCAGCCTCGACTTCACCACTGCAACGGCGCACAATCCAGTCCAACACGCGCGCATTGTCCCCGTATCCAGGCCACAAGAACTTACCGTTTTCGTCCTTGCGGAACCAGTTCACCTGGTAGACGCGGGGGAACTTATCTTGCAGCTGGTTGCCCATTTCCAGCCAGTGACTCCAATAATCAGCCATGTTGTAGCCACAAAATGGCAGCATCGCGAACGGGTCGTGGCGCAAAGACCCCACCGCGCCCTCAGCGGCAGCAGTTTGTTCAGAGGCCACAGTCGCGCCAATAAAAACACCGTGAGCTCGATCGTATTGTTCGGCCACCAAAGGCACGTTGGAAGCGCGGCGGCCACCAAATAGAATTGCGTCCACGGCCACACCCTCGGGAGCCTCCCAATCCGGACAAATAATGGGACAGTTTTGGGCTGGAGCCGTAAAGCGACTATTCGGGTGAGCAGCAGGAGTATCAGACTCAGCCGTCCAATCGTTGCCGTGCCAGTCAATCAAATGCGCGGGAGCCTCGTCCGTCATTCCCTCCCACCACACATCACCGTCGTCAGTCAAACCAACGTTCGTGAAAATTGTGTCTTTAGACATCGAATCCATCGCCATTGGATTCGTCTGATAGGAAGTCCCCGGAGCCACTCCAAAGAAACCAGCTTCAGGATTGATGGCCCGCAAAGTCCCATCCGGGCCAGGACGCATCCAAGCAATGTCATCTCCCACAGTTTCAACCTTGTAGCCAGGGATAGTGGGCTGCAGCATCGCCAGATTTGTCTTTCCACAAGCAGAAGGGAAGGCAGCAGTCACGTGGTATTGCTGGCCAGTGGCTTCGCGAGTGAGACGCAAAATCAGCATATGTTCGGCCATCCAGCCTTCGCGGCGAGCCAAAGTGGAGGCAATGCGCAGAGCAAAACACTTCTTACCCAGCAAAGCGTTTCCGCCATAACCGGAACCGTAAGACCAAATTTCGTTAGTCTCCGGAAAATGGGTGATGTACTTTTCTTCACTGCACGGCCAGGTACTGTCGGTCTCGCCAGGAGCCAAAGGCGCGCCCACCGAGTGAACGCAAGGAATCCAGCGCTCTCCCTGACTGATCAAATCCATGGCCGCTTGCCCCATTCGCGTCATAATGCGCATACTGGCCACCACGTAAGGCGAGTCAGTGATCTCGATCCCCAATTGTGAAATTGGGCCGCCCACCGGACCCATGCTGAAGGGAATCACATACATGGTGCGCCCCTGCATACAACCGGCAAATTTAGCGTGCAAAGTTTGCTTCATCTCACTTGGATCAGCCCAGTTATTCGTCGGACCAGCATCTTCGGGATTCTCACAACAAATGAACGTGCGCGACTCCACGCGAGCCACGTCGGAGGGCTTGGAGCGCGCCAAAAAACTATTGGGACGTTTATCTGGGTTCAATCGCGTGAACATGCCAGATTCGACCATCAAATCGGTTAAACGAGTCCACTCCGACTCTGAACCATCGCAAAATTCAATTGCTTCCGGGTTAGTCATTTCAGCTATACCTGCCACCCAGTTGATGACATTGTCAGGCGTATTAGTTGGGGCTGCCTGGCGGACGTCCTGTTCAGTAACGGACATGTTTTGTTTGCCTCCTGCTGAGTTACTTTTTCGTCAAAACCCCATTGGTTTTGGCTACTTGTGAGTATTGTCCCCCATGAGTGGGTGAAAAGTCCTGCACACTAAGAGATATAGACATTCGTTAACAACCGCCAAAAAATCTATTAGAGTGAAACAAGCCATAAATTTGGCGATTTTGCAGGTAGAATAGTATGCACATTTGTGCAGGAAAGTTAGCGGTTCTACTCACACTTTTGATTGTCGTCTGAGTAGGTAAGGGGACAGTTCGCCAGCTAGACTAATCGCCGGGCAACCAAAATTTCCTTGGTTCCTGGCACGACAACGATGGAGTGACTTTTGGGAATTCGTTCTAATCGAGGCAACTCATTTTTCGAACTTTACGGCGAGCAAGCAAAACTATTGGTTGACGCAGTCGAGTTACTGACACGAGTACTGCAATCTCCAGAAACTGAGCGCGCCCAATTGCGCGACCAACTACATGCGGTAGAACATGCTGGCGACGACATTAACCACGAGCTAATCAACAAACTAAACCAGTCTTTCGTCACTCCCTTTGACCGCGAAGATATGTCTGAAATCGCCTCGTCAATGGACGATTGCCTGGATTTGATCGATGAAGCAGGCGATTTATTCGCCCTGTATCGAGTGGGTGAAATTCCTGCCGGAATCCGCGATTACTTAAAGATCCAAGTCGAAGTGTTAGTCAAATGCGCTAAACTAACCGCCGAATCAATCCCCGGTTTGAACAAGCCCAGTGGGTTGAGAAGCTATTGGGTAGAAATCAACCGCCTGGAAAATGAAGGCGACCAAGCCTATCGCAAAACTTTGAGTGCCTTGTTTGAATCGGGAATAGACCCAGTGCAAATCGTCAAACTCAAAGACATCGTCGAATTGCTCGAACGCAGCTCGGATGCCTTCGAAGATTTAGCTAATTGCATCGAATCCATTGCGGTAAAGGAATCATAGAGAGAATCCAACAGTGGACTTCAACCTGTTTTTGGTGTTGCTAGTCATCGGCATCGCCCTGTTATTCGACTACACCAACGGATTTCACGACGCTGCTAATGCGATTGCCACCTCTGTTTCCACTCGGGCCCTCACTCCTCGGGCAGCACTGGGAATGGCTGCCATCATGAATGTGATTGGGGCCTTGCTAGGCACGGAAGTCGCCAAAACTATCGGCGAAGGAATCATCGACATCACCCACTATTCCCTCGCCACGGATACGAGCGTGCAGCGAGTGGGACTAGTGATCATTTTGGGCGCACTCTTGGGTGCAGTCATCTGGAACTTCTTGACTTGGTGGTTGGGCTTGCCTTCGTCTTCGTCACACGCCTTAATTGGTGGACTGGTTGGAGCGGGCCTAGCGTCTACCACCCAAGTCCAATGGCTGGGAATCGTGGACGACGTGATTTTGCCAATGTTTATCTCTCCAGTCATTGGCTTTGCCCTGTCGTACACTTTGATGCGTGTCATCATGGCATCGCTGAAAAATTTGCCCTACCACAAAACCATGCGGCAGTTCAAATGGATGCAAACCGTCTCTGCCGCTGCAATGGCTTTAGGACACGGACTGCAAGATGCCCAAAAAACTATGGGTGTAATCGTGATGGCGCTCTTAGCTGGAGGCTATGGTGAGACACACAATATTTTTGATCCAGTCACGGGAGAAATGACTATCCCCCTGTGGGTGAAACTCTGTGCGGCAGCGGCCATTTCTTTGGGCACTTACTCTGGCGGTTGGCGGATTATGCGCACTCTAGGGCGCAAAATCATCGATTTAGATCCGGCTCGCGGTTTCATCGCTGAAATGGTGTCAGCTTCAGTTCTCTACGTCGCCGCTTATTGGGCACACGCCCCCATATCGACTACCCAAACCATTACTGCCGCTATCATGGGGGTGGGCGCAACCAAGCGAAAATCTGCGGTTCGGTGGAATGTGGCCGGCAATATTGTGGTCGCCTGGGTGTTGACTTTGCCGGCTGCCGCTGCTGTAGCAGCTATCATGTACTACATA
Source organism: uncultured Actinomycetaceae bacterium (assembly GCA_965120455.1). GTDB lineage: Bacteria > Actinomycetota > Actinomycetes > Actinomycetales > Actinomycetaceae > Scrofimicrobium. The sequence continues at coordinate 21,600 of CBCPNB010000021.1, forward strand.
TTGCACTGGCTGATTCCAGCTTAAGCTTTGGTTCGCGCAAAAGTATCCGGAGGAAATTCTGGCTTCCTTTGGAGTTCTTTTAGTTGCTGGCACTAGATTGGAAAACTGTGACAAACAGCGAAGAAAACTTGTTACAAAAGGCCGACGTCGCGCGCGCAGGGGAGCTGATTCAGCGTGTGCAAGCCTTGCTAGACCAAAGGGTAGTTGGCCAAAACCTGTTGAAACGTGGTTTATTGGTGGCTCTTTTGGCCAAAGGCCACGTGTTGATTGAATCAGTGCCGGGCTTGGCCAAAACCACGGCAGCGCGAACTCTAGCTGATTCGGTGTCGGGCTCATTTCGACGCATTCAGTGCACGCCAGACTTGATGCCCAACGACATCATCGGCATGCAAGTCTACAACCAAAAAACCGCAGAATTTGCCACCCAATTGGGTCCGGTGCACGCAAATTTTGTGCTGCTAGATGAAATTAACCGTTCGTCGGCTAAAACTCAGTCCGCCATGCTCGAAGCCATGCAAGAAGGACAAACCACGATCGGGGGGGAAAACTACGAACTACCTAAACCATTTATGGTGATGGCCACCCAAAATCCAATTGAGGAAGAAGGCACCTACGTGCTGCCCGAAGCCCAAATGGATCGCTTCTTGATGAAGCTAGTGATCACCTATCCAAGTGCTCTGGAAGAAGTGCGCGTCTTGGACATGATCAAAGACGGTGCCTTCGAACAAGAAATTGTTGGACAACCAATTAGCATTCCAGAACTACAAGAATTACAAGAAAAAGCCAGCCGGGTGTGGGTACACCAATCGCTCAAAGACTACATTGTGGCTCTCGTCAACACGACGCGGGGAGGCGGGCCCAAACCGCTACCTAATTTCAACAAACACGTCAAATTAGGGGCCTCGCCGCGTGGATCGATTGCGCTGCTACGAGTAGCTCAAGCTTTGGCTCTACTCAATGGTCGCACTCACGTGCTGCCAGATGACATCAAAGAAATGCGACATGCAGTGTTGCGCCACAGAATGGTTCGCACTTGGGATGCCGTGGCTGACAACGTGTCCGTAGAGGGACTGATCGATGCAGTTTTTGGTCAGGTTCCAGTTCCGTGAGCGCCTATCAAACCACACCTCGACTAGCTCCCCAAGCAGACGACTCCACGCAATGGTCTAGAGTGCGCGCTTACGCGAAGCTCTTGGACTTGCCGACGCAACGCCAATTACTTTCTTTGCTAGACGGCTGGCATTTAGGTAGACGTGCCGGTTCCTCCCACGAATTCTTAGACTTAGCTGAATACCGAGTGGGAGATGAAATCAAAAACATCGACTGGAAGTCGACTGCCCGCCTAGGACAGCTAATCGTAAAAAGATTCGAGTCCACCGCTCAACTAAAAGTCTTGTTGGCAGTCGATGGCTCCAAGAAAATGTTGGCTCTAGCCCGGGGAAAACAACTGGCTTCAGTTAGTGAATCAGCTGAGGTCAAGCCAGGGTGGCTGCGAAAAAAGCAAGCCAAGGTAGTGCCCACCAGCTTTGAAATCAAAAAACGAATCCAAGTGCATTTAGCGACGGCTCTGGCGTTTTTGGCTCTAGAACACGGCGACCATTTGGGGATTGTTTTAGGTGGAAGTGGTGAAGTGCGAGCCTTGCCCGCGCGATCTGGCCTGGGACATGCTGAAACTGTGTTGACACAAGTCGAACGCATCGGGGCAAATAGCCCGAGCCAGGACATGGCAGCAGTGTTGCGCTACGTGGATGCAGCTACGCGTTCTCGTTCCTTGATTGCGGTAATCACCGACCCGATGGGCATCAATTCTGCCTCACAAGTGTATTTGAAACGATTAGCTATACGTCACCAAGTCATGGTGTTCATAGTGCGAGACTTCCACCCCGATTTGCTTCCCGCCAACTGGGATATCACGGACGTAGATCTGGGAGCATTGCCCGAGTTTATGCGTACCGACTCGAAAATGTCTAAAGCCTTCACTCGTTTGCGCGAACAGCAAGAAGAACAGGCTGCCCGAATTGTGCAAAAATTGAAATTGCCGTGGGCTTTTTTAGATAGCAACGAGTTGGTATTGCGCTCCCTAACCCAAGTTTTACAGGGAGGCGTCAGTGACCGTACGTGACCAGTTGCTGTATCCGAATTGGGTGTGGATTCTAGGCGTGCTTTTGCTGATTTTGGCGGGTGCAGTAGTCGTCTTGGCACTCAAGTTAGCCAAACCGCATCGAGGCGTGGGTAAAGTGCAGGTGCACTCGTTGGGACAAGCACAAAAGAAGCGCTACGCTATCCAACTAGATGAAATCGTGCAGCAGCGGCAAAGTGGTGGGCTCACCGATCAGGAAGCGTATTTGGCGCTAGCCGCACTAGTTCGTTCGGCAGCTAGCGAACGCACTTATCGCGATTTGGAGTCGATTACTGCTGCGGAGGCAGCACTGTACCTTGGACATTGGCCTATCTTTTCCCAAGCACTGACATACTATGAGCAGCGAGTTTTTGTTCAAAGCGGCGTTTCTCAGCCTAGCGAGACAGTACTGTCCAGACAGCAAGGGCAAAAGGATGAACACTTCAGTGAAGCTATTGCTTTAGCTCAGGGGGTGTGTGGGCGATGAAATACCCTTGGTTGACCGGCATTTTGCTGGTGCTCATCCTGTGTGCTCTAGCAGTGGGGGTGTGGGTGGCCTGGCGGCGCACTGGACAGAACCGCGAATTCGTGGCCAACACAGTAGAGGTTTTGCGCACTGAAGAATACCGTTTGAGTCGAAACCGGGTGCGCGTAGGAACCGTGGTGATCGTAGCTGGCCTGTTGATGATTGGGATTCCCGCAGCATTTTTAGCAGGAGCACCAGTTAAACGCAGCGCGGAAAACGAGGTTTTATCCAGCCGCGACATCGTATTGTGCTTAGATGCGTCAGGATCGATGCTGCCCTACGACAGCGAAATTTTAGAGACATTCACCGAGCTAGTGGATTCATTCGATGGGGAGCGTTTGTCTTTGCAGATGTGGTCTTCACAAACAGTGGTGCGTTTTCCCCTCACTGACGACTACACGTTGATCAAAGAAGTACTCAGTGAAGGAGCGGATGTGATTTCGCGCGGATACTTGGGGGAGTACGGTGAATACGTGATGGTGTCAGCGGAGTTGTCCGAATACTTGGAGGGGGTTGAATCCACGGACGGCTCCTCGTCGGCGTCTTTAGTGGGAGACGGTTTAGCTTCTTGCGTGATGGGATTCGATAGCCGCGACCAGGAGCGTTCACGCACCATTATTTTGGCAACCGACAACGAAGTCAATGGAGAACAGATTTACACTCTAGAACAGGCGGTAGAATTTGCCGCTAGTCAACAGGTACAGATCATCGTGCTTTACCCCGGGGATGGCAGTACTGAAAGTACGATGCCCGCCGAAGGCGTGCAACTGCGAAACACGGTTGAGGCGGCTGGCGGACAATTCTATTTCGCTAGTAGCGCTGCTACGGTGGCAGGAATTATCGAACAAATTGAGGCCGAACGAATCGATGACTTAGAGAGCGAATCCCAAGTGGTGGAAACCGATTCACCCGGCAATCTATTAGATTGGATGGCTTTAGGTGTGGTGGTGTTGTTGGCTGGCGCAGCGTGGATGAGGTCTTGATGTTGTGGCAACCGCTGGTGTCTTGGCCAATATTAGTATCGGTCGCGGTTTTAGCCGTTGGCTTGTTGGTGCTGGGGTTTTTGCGTGCTCCCAAAGTATTGCTCCAGCAACGGCGGTGGCGTTTAGTGCGCCGCAGCCTACTCACAGTGGTGTTGGTAGTCTCTTTGGCTGGGCCATCCATCCCGGTGGGCACTCAGGAAACTAACACGAATGTGGAGATTTACCTAGTGGTGGATAGAACAGGTTCAATGGTGGCCGAGGACTACGACGGCAAGCAACCCCGGTTAGAGGGGGTTAAGTCCGCCATTTCGGAGATCCTGAATACTACAGCAGGCAGCAGGTATTCGGTGATTACCTGGGATTCTAGTGCCCGCTTGGAGCTACCTGTGACTACGGATTCTTCGGCGGTGGCTTCTTTTGTGGATACTTTACACCAGGAGATCACCCAGTATTCAACTGGTTCCTCCATGAATGAGCCAGTCGAATTGTTGATTGAACAGTTAGAGACTGCAGCTAGTGAGCGCCCCCAGAATATGCGCTATGTTTTAGTGTTCACAGATGGAGAATCCACACTGGATAGCGAGGAAGAGTCAACAGTTTCTACTTTGTGGGACAAAGTGGGCGACCTAATTGACGGCGGTGCAGTATTCGGGTACGGCACCAGCGAGGGTGGGCGAATGCAGTCGTATACGCGCGGCGTTGGTGCAACCGGAGAATATATTATTGATCCTACGCAAGTAGGTGAGGTCGAGGCTCTGTCCTACATTGACGAGGAAGCTCTGGAGCAGATTGCCAACTACTTGGGGGTGGATTTGCTGATCAATGCTAGCAGTGACCAAGCCAGTGCTGTGGGCGAAGATTTGATGGTGGATGCTCAAAACGTGCCGGAGGAACGGCGAGAGGTAACTACCTGGCGCTACATCATTTGGCCGTTTGCGGCGGTAGCTGCTTTGTTGTCGGCTTGGGAGGCGCTGGATTTAGGTAGGCGTTTAGCGGGGTTGAGGAGGACGCGTGTCATCTAAGGCAGTGAATTCTGGCGCTAATACTCAGCCCACTAGTACTTACTTCACTCCAGCTGCTGCGGATAATTCGGGTGGCTTGCCTGGTGCTGCGCCGACTGTGACCATCCAGAACACGCAGACTATGCAAATCCAGCAGAATGACTTAGATTCCACTCCATTGCAGCCAGCGGGAGGCATGCAATTTCTGGGTGAATACCCGCAGCTTTCTGCTCAACAAATTGGCAAACGGCGGTTGCTCGCGTTGAGCATTGCCGTTCCGATTGCTGTTGTTTTAGCGGCAGCGGGTATTTATCTGCTGGTTTTGCAGATTTGGTCGATGACTTCGCGCGGAGAGGTGGAGAAAAGTAATTTATCAGGAGCCATCTCTGGTTATTCCACGCAGTTACAGTTGTCTTTGCTGACGCCACTGGAGTGGGTGGCTAATTACAATTTGGGTACCGCCTATTTATTGGATGGACAAGTTGATTTAGCGATTACATATTTGGAGAGTGCGTTAGATGAAGTACCCAAAGCCCAGCGCGATGAAGAGAATCTGATCCAATACTTTAGCTACGAGTGTGCGGTGCGCGAAAATTTGTCGGCAGCCTACAGCGTAAATGGGCAAGCTGATTTGGCGCAGGAAATGATAGCTGTCTGTCTGTGGAGTGAGAGCGAAGGCGATTCGTCTGGTTTGGGCTCTGAATCCGAGTCGGATTCGAGTACAGATGAGCAAGAGAGTCAGGACAATCAGGGCGAAGATGGGCAAGACAGCGGGGAACAAAGCGAACAAAGTGACAATGGTCAAGACGAGGCGAATACCTCGGAAGATGATGTTTACGGGGATGAAACCGAGGAGGAGCGCGAACGCCGAGAACAGCTAGAAAACAAGAACCAACAGCATTCCGAAGAGCAACAAGCTAACGACGAGGAAAAGAATGCGGGCGGCTCGAATCGGCGCGGCTGGTAGAGAGAGGCTATTTTCGTCTGTGTTTTCTTTGGCCATTGATCGCTAACTTGCCTGCGGTTGTGTGGTTATGAGTTTGCAGCCCTGAATATAACTTGCAATTGCTGGCGCAAAAAGTTGCAAACGAGGTGATGTAATTGCGTATATGTATTCAGATAGCCTAAAGATGTTTATACAATCGTTGCTTTTGTCTATATGTAGATGCTTGTGGAAGCTAGTTAAGTTAGTTATTTGTTAGAGGAGAAGGAGAGTTTGAAACGCAAAATCGGGGTTGCTACTGGTTTAGCTGCCGTCCGGGAGTATCTGCAAAATGGCGAAACTACGCCTAGAAGTGTCATGTTGACAGCAGTTCGCTTCACTTTGGAAGAATTGGCTGAACAATTTCCGGGACAATCGGTGGAGGTGCGCGTGCCTCCTGCTGGAGCAGTGCAAATTTTGGAGGGTGTCAAACATAGACGGGGTACTCCTGCGGCAATTGTGGAAATGAGTATGTCAACTTGGTTGCAATTAGTTTGCGGGAAAATATCGTGGAAGGCGGCTGTGGAACAGGGATTGGTGGATGCGTCGGGCGAGCGTGCTAGCCTAGCGCAACTTTTGCCACTATCTTCACTCCTGGTAGAGAAATTAAATCAACTGAACTAGAGGGAACTAAGTGCAGCAGCTGTGAGTTTCTGGCTAAATGTCTCCAATGTATTTGCAACGGAAAAGCCAAAGGCAACGGCTATAACCTAGAAACGCAAGGGTAGGTGTGCTTACGGAGAGTTCAAGTGTATTGGCCGTAGCAGTGAGGAAACTGAAATAGCCAAACTGGAGGAAAACTGCTGGTTCGGTTAGCTGGCTGTGGCGAGCAGAAGTCTTGTGGTTAAATCAGGGTCTAGAGTCGGAAGGACGAAGAGATAGCGAAATCAGTGGACAAACGGTTCGAAGTGTCAGTGATTTGACTGCTGTCCAAGTAGGTTGGAGAAGTCTTGTTTGAGGAGGTTCCTTGTCTCGCCACCATCGCCATCGAAAGTTTGGTTGCCGCACTGTTTTGGCTAGTTTGGGCTTGGTTTTATCCGTAGCTTTGTTGAGTGGTTGTACTGATTCTGCGGATTGGGTAGCCCCCACGTTGGTGCAGTCTGAGACTGACGTGTTTGAAACAGCTGCTTCCAGTGATGCTGTAAGCAATGGTTCGACAACTAGCGCCAGCGATGTTAGCAGTACTAGTAACGGCACTGAAAGTGGCAGCGCTGATTCTAGCGGACAGAGCGATTTGACGATTTGGGCGGCGCAAGGTAGCGAGTTTTCTGAGTTGATGCTAGAAACCTTGGAGCTAGCTACCGATTTGACGATTGAACAACAGGTTTTGTCAGTCAGCGAGTTACAAGAAGCATTGGAGAGTTTATCCGCTGACCAAGAGTTATCCGAGTCGGTGGAAGAAACAACGGAGCAAATAGGGGAACCAGAAACTGCCGACGCTACAGAGCAAGAATTTAGTGACACCTCGACTAGCACTGGTGATTTACCAGATCTAATTCTGGGCATGGATGAGAGTATTTTGCCCACAGAGTTACTGACTACGGGGGGAGTGGAACAGTATGGCACCGACTATGTGTGCGTGCTCGCGTTGCGTGAATACTTTGCTGCCAATAACGTGAGTACGCCAACTTCCTGGGATGAGGTTTTGGCCAGCGCCGACGCATGGGGCTTGGAATTGGTCGATCCACAGCAGGATTTATCCAGCCTAGCTTTTGTAACAGCTCTGGAAAACAGCGGTCTGTGGGAGGAAGCCGAATCTTTGGTCACCATCGTGGAGTCCTACCCCGAGTTTCAGTTGGAAGTGGGGTTAGATGGATCTCCAGAGGTCCAAGATGCGGTAGATAACGCACTGAGTCAACCAATTTTGCGAATTGCTTCAGTTAGTCAAGCTCAGATCACCAACAATTTGGGCACTGACACTCCACTGAGCGTAATTTCGCAAACGTGTGTTAGTCGCTCACTTTACGCTTTGGCTCAAACGGATGCGGGACAAGAATTGCTGAATTTCTTGTTGTCGCAAAGTGGCCAGAATTTTTTGGAGCAGGTCTTCGGAGATGATGTCCAAGAATCTGACCTATTAGCCAGCCTTTCTTGAAACTGCTGAAATCTGCTAGAAGCAAAAAGAGCCCATTCTACTAGGTGCGACCTGGCGATACTCGGTGGTGGGCAGTGATACTCGGTGTTGGTAATTCCTGGCCTACCTGCCATGCCACCTCGAAAATTACTGTGACTTTCTCCAGATCAGTAAAACAGAATCGTGTTCACTTCAGCATCGCGGGTGTCACTTTACAGTCGCTGCCAATTCTTAGCTCAGCAATCTGTTGGAGTTGTGCCAGCTTGGCCAACTGTTCACTCACCTTGGCGTGCACCGTCCAAGGGTCAATGGAATTCAAATAGATGCGGGTGCCGCCTTCAAATCCTGCAAGAGTGGAAATGCGCCATTTCAGTAAAATCCGCCAACGAATTGGAGTAGACAATTTAGGGGGACGGTGATACCACTCCTCATTGCAGGGAATTTCTGCCCCAGTCGCCGCATGAGCCGCGTGCAACAGGTCGGAGATTCCCCGCAACTGTTCCTCGCTAGCCAACCAAGGTTCGATGGGAGCTCCTAGCGGCCAAATTGCCAAAGAGGGGTAGCGGTGCCCAAAGTCGGCCAGCAATACGCCGTGATCATTTTGAGCTAGCAGCAGTTTTCGAGTCGCGGCAATCGCCAGTAATTCGGCGTAAATATCGGGGTTTTCTGCTAATTTTTGGGCTTCGGCTTCGATTTGTACCGGAAATTCGTCGATTGCCACTAACTGTTTGTGGAGGTGGTCAAAGGATGCACCCGCTGGTTTTAGCCAATTTTGGAACGCTGCCACGTAATCTACTGACTCGTTTAAACCGTACAAGTTTTCCATTGCTCGAACTGTGAGCTTGAAGTATTGGAAATGCTCTTCGGGACTGAGAGTGCCGGAACTAGCTAGTTGTGAAGAATCGGTGGCTCCCTCAATATAGTGGCGTTTGGCGACAATGACATCGTGTCCGCCTGCAAAAAATCCATTGGCATAGGCCAGTTTTTGGGGATCACTCAAAGACGCAAAATCTTCTGAAGATACCCCACTAGCTAGTGCCCGCTCTTTCACTACCTGCATCACGTGGTCGTAGCCTGTTGAGGAAGCCAAATAGTCAGCCATCTGGCGATGTTGGCGTTCACTAGGCTGATGATTGTGGTTGAGCATCCAGTAGTTGTAGGAAACGATTTCAAATAGATTCGGAATTCGCCGAAAATCAGCTACCGTGTCAAATAAGTGGTTAGCGGACAACGCTTTGTAACGATTCCACGTGTGTCCGTCGAAAACAACGCGCTCTTTTTCAGGAGGAGTCTCCAAGTAGCGTTTTTCGCAGAACGCACAATACGCGCCCGCATCTTCTGTTTTGAGCGGCTGTTTTTCGGGCAGAGCCGAAGGCAAGGGACGACTTGCTCGCCCAGGAACTGTCCACACTTTGGTGCCCGTCAGCAGGTTGCGTTGCTTGACGGTTCCATCGGCCAAGCGCACGATTGCGTCAGCTTTGGTCATGACTTGCAGCTAATGATTAGTTTCAAAGTCACAGTGGCAACCAGCCTTGAGCTTGCTCGGATAGAGCCGCTAACAAAGCTTTAGCTTCACCGGCCTTGTTTTCTTGGACAAATAAATGATTGTGGTGGAAACCGGCGATCACGTTGCAGACGATGCCGCGACTAGCCAAGGTTTGCGCAATAATTGCGGTTACTCCAACAATATCCAAGGGCGTGGTGGCGCCAATTGAAATCCTGGTGTAGCAGGCATCTAAATCCAGTCCCAGTCTTTGTGCTTCTTCAACGGCAATCACACTAGTAGTAGCTTCGTCCTCGTGGATTCGAGCAAATACGCTAGCGTCAGCTGGAATATTGTTACTAGTTGTGAATACGTACCTACCCACGATCCGCGCATCCAGCTGGGCGAGGACGCTATCTAAGTCTTTGGCGTTTTCTGGTGAATTTACACTACGATCCACGTCACCCATGGTAGTAATACTTGCTAACAGAACTTTTTTTGTCTCATAGTTGGCGATATAGCTTGACTATCGGGCTAGTTTTCTGCTGGCAAACCCATGGATAGTCCAGCGGCGGATGGGTTTGTCCTCTAAGCTGGAGGGCAACAGCGTTGTGCACTAAACCCACAAGGAGCGCAACAGAGCACTGGAGAACTACTGGGTGCAATAGAAAACATATAAGGGTGACGGAGAGCAAGATAAACACGGAAAACAGCCAAAATCGCGCATACAACGAGAGACAAGGCCGCCAAAAGAGCAGCATCTGCAAATCGAGTGAGCGCCAAAATCCAGGGCATGCCCGATTTGTGCCTCGCTCGGCAGCATTTTCGATTGAACTGGTCTTAGCAGGGTTTTGGTGCGTGTTGGCGCGGGCTAGACCCCACCAGGTAGCCGAGATTCGTCTGTTGACTTTGCAGGGAAATCTCATTGGTTTTAGCGAGCCTTTGGGGGCATTTGATGCCATAAATTTTTTGGAGTCTTTGGACAATTTGGAAAACCGCAGCGCATTTGGTTCCTTTGGGTCAGTGGATTCACCGTATCGCCACTCCGCATTTTTGAAAGGAGAAACCCAGCTGTACACTGTTTTGACTGGTTACGGCTTGTCTTTGGGGGATGCCGCCCGTGTGTTGTTGGATGGCAAAATCATGGAGTACGCTGTTCGGAAAGGCTTCTTGCAAATGCGTTTATCTGCCCAAGAATATGAGCGGACTCGCGCGGAAATGCTGACAGCTTGGGGGGTGTCTTCCAGTAAAGGGGCGAGTTTGTGGCCGCCGACTTCGCAAACTGTGTCAAAACGGGTTGGAGATGGTAGCTGGTCAAAGGCTTTGGCTTCTTTGGGGTTAGAAGTGGCGCCAATTGGTCGCACGCGGGGAGCTTCGACTTATTCTAATGAACAGTTTTTGGCGGCACTGCACGGTTTTATTGCCGATTGTGAAGCAAAAGAGGTGAATCCCACTTATTTGCGCTACGTCGAGTGGAGTAGAGTCCAGCGAAAAGAGCATCGGTCAGTTCCTGCAGCAGCCACGATGCGACAACACTTTGGGTCTTGGGCCAAAGCTTTGGAGTATGCGCGGGCTGCGCTCACTGAAAAGGGACTTGAGTACTGTACTGGTCGGGAAGAAGAAGGCTGAGGGCACTGACGTAGCGGAGGTGAAATTCCCAGCCGTGGACTCTGTAATCGATGACAATTCGAGTAAGTAACTAGCAGTATTAGACCCAAAACTCGTAAATTGCGCGACTAAGTAGGTAGGGGTCTGCTATATGACACATTTCCCGGGTTGAATGCATGGAGAGCAAGCCGATGCCAACATCTACCGTGGTGATTCCCAGACGAGTGGCACTAATTGGACCGATAGTGGAGCCACAGGGCATCGTATTATTGGACACGAATGTTTGGGTCGGCACCTTTGCTTTGGTGCACAGCGCATTCCAGTAGGCAATTGCGGGAGCACTGGTGGCGTAGCGTTGGTTTGCATTTAGCTTGAGAATTGGTCCGCGCCCCATTACTGGCCGTGTTTGCGTGTCGGAGCGCTCTGGGTAGTTCGGGTGAACGCTGTGTCCGGCATCCCCAGAAATCAAAAACGAGCGCTCGAATACTTGTTGGCGTTGATCTAGGGTCAGTTTTTGTTGGCGTTGACCTAAAGTCAGTCTGTTTTCCGGCGCAGAATCGGTGGCGCTGGCACAATCTAGGATGCGGTGTAGTAGGTTTTCGAGCAGCGGACCTGCAGCTCCAACAGTAGTGGCCGAGCCGATTTCTTCGTGGTTGAAGGACACAAATACTGGGCAAATAGCAGACGGCTTGAGGTTTATCATTTGCGCCGAAGTTGGAGACGAGTTTGAGAGTAAATCTGTGGACAAACTCTGGTCAGATGAGGGGAGCGCATGCACAGAGGCGGAGAGGAGTGCTTTGGCTCCCGCAAAAGTGCTAGAGAGGTTGTCTTGGCGGCGCGAAGCTAGAAATTGCTGGTCACTGCCAAAGAATTTGGCGGGTTCATTGGGATATAAATACAGTTCATGGGCCAGAATTTGACTAGTTCCTGTCAAGCCAGCAGATCGGGCGATCTGCTCTAAAACTGAGGCACCTGGCTGATCCACTGTCCATACAGGATGTAGATGTTGCTGTAAGTCTAGTTTCAGGCCCTGCTGATTTAAGTTCCGATCCAAGTGGATCGCTAGTTGAGGAATGTGAGCGATTGCTCCAGTTTGCACCAAGTGTTGGTTTTGGTTGACATCGATGAGGATGCCTGCGACCAGCAATTCTCGATCCAACCACGAATTGACCAGGGGGCCGCCGTAAATTTCAACTTCTAGTAAGCCGAACCCATCTGCTGTAGTTGAGTTGGCGCTCGGCTTTAATAATAATGCGGGCGAATCAGTGTGGCATCCAAAAATTCGAAACTCGGTGATGGGATTAGTGGGTTGAATCCAGGCTGCGAAAGCACCGTCTTTGATTAGGAAGAATTTTCCCGGTTCGACAGGAAAACGATTTTGTAACTCTATTTGGCTAAATCCTTGCGCAGAAAACATTTTGGCGAGTTCACTGGCTGCGTGGAAGGGACTAGGAGCGCTATCCAAGAATTGCCGATATTCATCGGAGAATGCGCGCATTTCCGCGGACAAGTGGATGGAGCTTGGGGCAGGCAACCTAGTGTTGTCCTTGTGGTTTGAATTCATGTCTCCTGATTTCTTTCCTGGATTTTTCGTGTCTTATCTGCGCATATTGTTCGGATAGATACCCCGTTCTCTGGTAAAAATTGCCAGAAGTGGAGTTTCTCTGTATCACTAGAAGGCTAGTTTTTCTGAGAGGCTAGTTTGGTTGAGTACTAGTTTGGGTGTAGCGGTAAACGTTGGTGTTTCGCGGCTGGAAGCCTTGTCGCTGGTATAGGCGGTTAGCTGCCGCGCGACTTGGACGAGAGGTCAAATCCACTGTCTGACAGCCAAGCTGTAAAGCCCAGTCGGTAGCTGCTTGCACCAGTTGAGCACCAATGCCTTGGCCACGCGCCTTTGTATCCACCACCACATCTTCTATCCATGCCCGCGAACCCGTAGGAATCTCAAAAGTAACCAGGGTCAACATGCCAAGGATTTGCTGAATGGTGTCAACTTGATAGATAGCGTCAACAGGAATGTCCCTTTTATTCTGGTAAATAAACAGGTGTACGCCTTTTTGGGCGAGTAAATCCTGCACTTGCTGTAACGATAAAGCAGAGGCGGATTCTGATAGCTGGGGCAGCAGTCGATTGATGGACTCAGTCAATTCATTGGTAGCTTGGGTGACTCTTTCTACACTCATGACTCGATCATACAGGTGCAGAATCTAGCGAATATAGGTCGTGAAACGGTTCTCTTGCTTGCAGCTAGGATGGTAGCTGGGTTGAGGTTGAATTTGAATTTGGTGTCTGTCTTGCCTTGGTGAGGCGCTAGTCGACATGGTGCTAGTCGGGTTGGGACATTGCTGGATGTACGCCAGTTCTATGTGTCATACCGTTAGAGTAACTGTGAGACAAGTAGCTCAAACTTGCTAATCCAGGATCACTTTGCATAAAGTTGAGTTTTAGGGACTCAACTTTACGAAGTTAGCTGTTGATTTTTAAAATCCAGCTCAGTAAACTTGAGCGAGTTGGACTCATAGATGATGAAAACAGTGCAAGTGCTGGTTTTGTTCGTGAGTTGGAACCCAAATTGAAAATTGAGTGAGGTCTGTAAATTCAATTTCTGATCCGAGAGTATCGGTTCGAGTTCGGGGTTGAAGCCGAATTTAGATTGGATCTGATTTTGGATCTGCACTGAACTCGATTTTTATTCGAGCTAAAAGAATTGAGGTCTTATGGCACGTGCAGTTGGAATTGACTTGGGTACCACTAACTCTGCGTTGGCGGTGCTCGAGGGTGGTGAACCGACAATTATTGTGAACGCGGAGGGAGTGCGGACTACTCCATCTGTGGTGGCATTTTCCAAAAATGGAGAAATCTTGGTGGGTGAAATCGCCAAGCGCCAGGCGATTACAAATGTGGATCGCACGATTACATCGGTCAAACGCCACATGGGAACCGACTGGAATAAAGATATTGACGAGAAAAAATATACGGCGCAAGAAATTTCAGCACAAGTTCTGATGAAGCTAAAGCGCGATGCCGAGGAATACTTGGGTGAGCCCATTACTGACGCGGTGATCACGGTTCCGGCTTACTTCAATGATGCGCAGAGGCAGGCCACCAAGGATGCTGGCGAAATTGCTGGTCTAAAGGTAGACCGCATCATCAACGAACCCACGGCTGCAGCTTTGGCCTACGGTTTGGACCGGGCCAAAGAGGACGAATTGATTTTAGTGTTCGACTTGGGTGGCGGTACTTTCGACGTGTCGCTGCTGGAAGTAGGCAAAGAGGACGATGGTTTTTCGACTATCCAAGTGCGCGCTACCTCTGGTGATAACCATTTGGGTGGTGACGACTGGGATAAGCGAATCGTGGATTGGCTGGTCGAACAGGTCAAAAGCAAGTATGCGGTCGATTTATCGAAGGATCCGGTGGCCGTACAGCGTTTACAGCAGGCAGCTGAACAAGCTAAGCGGGAATTGTCGAACGCTACCACCACGCACGTCTCGCTGCCCTACTTGTCGATGAGCGATGCGGGTCCAGTTCACTTAGATGAGGAATTATCGCGCGCCAAGTTTGAGGAAATGACAGCGGATTTGCTGGAGAGAACTCAGCAGCCATTTTTCGACGTAATCCAGGAAGCTAAAATCCAGGTATCGGACATTGACCACGTTGTTTTGGTCGGTGGTTCTACGCGGATGCCTGCGGTATCCGATTTGGTACAAAAGTTGACAGGGAAAGAGCCAACTCGGTCGGTGAATCCTGACGAAGTGGTGGCCATGGGAGCCGCGCTGCAAGCCGGCGTGTTGCAAGGTGACCGCTCTGACGTGCTGTTGATTGACGTTACACCACTGTCTTTGGGGATTGAAACCAAGGGCGGGGTGATGACCAAGCTGATTCAGCGCAACACTGCGATTCCCACCAGGGCGACGGAGGTGTTCTCAACAGCCGAAGACAACCAGCCATCAGTGTTGATCCAGGTATTCCAGGGTGAGCGCGAATTTACGCGCGACAACAAGCCGCTGGGTACTTTCGAGTTGACTGGGATTGCTCCAGCACCACGCGGTATGCCACAAATCGAAGTGTCCTTTGACATCGATGCCAACGGTATTGTGCATGTTTCCGCCAAAGATCGCGGCACGGGCAAAGAGCAGTCGATGACTATTACCGGCGGTTCGGCGTTGCCCAAGGAAGAAATTGAGCGCATGATCAAAGAGGCTGAAGCCTATGCCGCTGAAGACAAGAAGCGGCGCGAAGACCAAGATATGCGCAATAGTGCGGAACAACAGGTCTACGGCCTGGAAAAGCTGATGAAAGACAACGCGGATAAGCTGTCTGAAGAAACTCGCAGCAGTGTGCAGGCCTCGGTGGATAAGGTCAAGGAAGCCTTAAAGGGCGATGACACAGCGGCAGTGGTGGATGCTGTCAGCGAACTAAACGAGGTTTCCCAGAAGCTAGGACAGGAAATCTACCAATCTCAGTCTACTGCTGCAGCAGCTGGGGAACCAGTTGAGGTCAAGGTGGAGGAATCTGCTGACGATCAAGGTGGTGCAGCTGGCGAAAATTCGGCGGAGGCTGACTCCAAGTCTGAAGACGAGGAAGTGGTTGACGCGGAAATCGTTGACGACGAGAACCAAAAAGACCAGAATAAGTAAGCTCATTCTAGGTGGCTAGGGAAATCTAGCTGAATTGGCAGGCCGAGCCGACTGGAGGAGAAGTGGTTTGGCTCGGCTCTGTCGGATGAGTGGGAAATGACAAGCGTTACTCGCAGGTGAATGTTGAATCTCTAAAAATGTCTGTAAATGAAAACGATTCCAAAGTTGAAGTGAATGTGGATCCCGAGTTGGCTGCTGGTGAAAACTTCGTTGCCAACGAGGCGGCAAACGCGTCAGATATGTCGAATGTGCCAAATGCTTCGAGCACAGCAAATGCCTCAGGTGAATCGACAGAGGTGGAAGAGAATCAGAGTGTGGCAGAAGCAGCCCAAGTTGGCGCTGCGGCAGTGGATCAGCGGGAGGAAATTAGCCAACTCCAACATGCATTGGCTCGGGCTCGCGCTGATTTCTACAATCTGAGTCAGCAATACAGTGCTTACGTGAGGCGCTCTAAGGAGGAGGCAGTTACGCAAAGAGTTGTTGGCCAAATTGAAGTGTGTGAAGCATTGTTGGCAGTATTAGACGACATTGAGGCCGCTCGCCAACATGGGGAGCTAGAGTCAGGCCCTCTAGCTGGGATCGCCACCAAATTTGAGGGAGTTCTCAGAACTCGTTTCGGGTTGGAAAAATTTGGTGAACCTGGCCAGGAGTTCGATCCAAATAGTCACGAAGCACTCATGGCCTCTGGCAGTGCTAACGTACACGTGCCAATGGTTAGGGAAGTTTTTCAAGCTGGCTACCGGATCCAAGATCGGGTTTTGCGGCCTGCCAAGGTGTTTGTGGAAAATCCTGAGTGAAGTCAAAGATCACAGAGTGCTAAAGGGGAGTAGAACTATCAGGATGGGTGGCCATGAGCGAACAAGAGTGGTTTAACAAAGATTTTTACGCAATTCTTGGAGTGGACAAGGCTGCTGACCAAGAAACTATCAAGAAGGCCTACCGTAAACTGGCTCGCAAATGGCACCCTGATCAAAATCCTGGTGACAAAAAAGCTGAGGAACAATTCAAGGCAGTTGGCGAAGCCTACCAAGTGCTTTCCGATCCAGGGCAAAAGCAGCGCTACGACGCGATTCGACAGATGGCCAGTGGGGGAGCCAGATTTTCTGCTGGCGGCTCCACTGGTGGATCGGCAGGATTTGAGGACTTGTTTAGTGGCATGTTTGGTGGGCCAAATATGCGCGTGCGCACCTCGAATTTTGGGGGCAGTGGATTCGACGGTAACAATTTTGGGGCAGGCGGATTCGAGGACATGCTTTCCAACCTATTTCAGGGCCAAGCCAATACTCGCTCGGGGCAGACGTCTAGTGGATTTCGCGCTCAACCAGGTAGAGCGGCTGCGCCAAAGAAAGGAGCGAACCAGACTGTTAGCGCTAGGCTGACTTTCAAACAAGCCTACAAGGGCGCCACTGTCAGCGTAAAATCTGGGGAAAAGCAAGTCAAAGTGCGGATTCCTGCTGGAGTAAAAAATGGGCAAAAGATCCGCATTGAAGGCAAAGGGGCACCTGGAGTTGCAGGTGGCGCGCCAGGCGATCTAGTGGTGAAGCTAGAAGTTTTGTCGCACAAGGTCTTTTCCCTGGACAAAGACACTTTGTGGGTCAAATTGCCAGTTACAGTTCCCGAAGCCGTATTTGGTGGCACCGTTGCAGTACCCTTACCTGATGGCAGTAGCGTACAGGTAAAAGTCCCGGCGGGCTCTTCTACCGGTACGGTGTTGCGTTTGCGCAAAGTGGGGGTAGAAAAGACAGATGGCGAACGTGGCGATGTGTTAGTTGAACTGCGAATTGTTCTGCCAGAAAATCCCAGTCCAAAGGTTCAAGCTGCTTACGAGGCTTTGCGAGAAGCAATGAGTGAAAAAGACGGAACGAAAGGAATGTGGAATCCCAGAGACGAAATGAAGATTTAATCTTAACCAGGTTACTCCCATCCGTATCCTAGTTGTTGGGATGGCAGGTAGGCTAAACACAGATGAATATTTATGCCGCTAGGCAAATGTTGTTTTGCTGTAAATGTAAATAAATTCTCATTTTATTAGGTAAATAAATACTCGTTCGACGTAGATTAGGGAGATAGTTGGTAGGAAGGAGAGCGCGATGAATTCAAAAAAAGCTGCTTCTGATGGTTCAGTGCGCTCAAGTAAAAGCAAAAAATCTGTCAAGAATACTGCTAAAAAAAGTTCAGAAAAGGAAAAAACTTGGTCAGTAATCGATGACTTGTCGCTAGATTATTCCTGTGCTGAGACAAATCACGATTTGGATGCGCCCACTTTTGTGATTTCGCTGGCAGCTCAGATGGCGGGGATGCATCCACAGACTTTGCGGCAATACGATCGCTTGGGGTTGGTGAAACCACAACGCGCGCGAGGCGGGGGCAGGCGGTATTCTCCGCGCGATTTGGCTAAGTTGCGCTATGTGCAAAAATTGAGCCAAGAGCTGGGCGTCAATTTGACGGGGATCCAACTAGTGTTGGAGTTAAATGACAAAGTCAGTGCCTTGGAAGCTGAAGTGCAAGAGCTGCGCCGGGAAATCCGCTCGCAGTCCCCTGTAAAAAATCGCGTATTTATGGCCGATGGTTCGGGCAAAGTGTTGCAGCGTGCCCGCAATTTACGGGCGTCAGAAACTTCAACAACAGAAGTTGCCTTAGAAAACGCGCAAACAGAAGATAACCCCGATACTGCCTGTAGCAATCTGGATAGTAGCGAAGTAGCGCGAAAAGAACTACCTGGACGCTCCAGCAACATGTCCCGTTCTGAAATGGTTGTCTGGGGAGAAACTCCTCGTACGTACAATCGGCTGGTGGCGCTGATGAAAACTATTTTGCGCCTAAATAACTCTCGGTGAGGCTTCCATGACTAACTCGATGAGTGAACCACAGCAGACCGGTTCAACGCCACCTAATTCAAAACCGCGAACTCATTTGGGATTGCGGGGGCGTTTAGCAATTGGAGCAGGACGCTTCGTGGCTTTTGCATCTAGAACTTTAGGGCGCGGCGCTGGCGGAATGATTGGCGGGCGAATCTCGCTCAAAATTGACCCGAACATATTGTCAAAATTGGCTGCTGGTCGAGAAATCGTTGTCGTAACCGGAACTAATGGTAAGTCAACCACTAACCGGATGGTGTGTGAAGGTCTGCAGACTTTAGGACAAGTGGCCTCTAACTCGCTGGGTGACAATATGCCAGAGGGGATTGTATCCGCCCTGATGACCGGGATTGGGTTGAAAGCTAAGTATTGTGCTTTGGAAGTGGATGAAATGCACGTTCCAGCCGTGTCCCGGCAAGTCAGACCTAAAGTAATGGTTTTGTTGAATTTGTCGCGGGATCAACTAGATCGGGTTGGTGAAATTGGCAGCGTGGAAAAGCGTTTGCGCCAGGCTGTGAATGAAAATCCTGAAGCAGTGATTGTGGCCAACTGCGATGACCCACTGATTGTGTCGGCTGCTTGGGATGCTCCGCACGTGATTTGGGTAGCGGCAGGCGGTGGCTGGGGTGAGGACTCGGCTTCTTTTCCCCGGGGGGGTGGCTCGGTGGTGCGAGAAGGTGACAGGTGGTGGGTGCCTGGAACTGAGTTTTCGCGGCCTGATCCCACTTGGTGGGTGGACTGGGAGCAGGCGGTGCTGAAAAATCTCTCTGGCGATGAGTATACGTTGGAGTTGTCGGTGCCCGGGAGAGCTAACCAATGCAACGCAGCGCAGGCGGTGGCAGCAACCCTAGCTTTAGGGGTTTTGCCCTCAGCTGCGGTAGAGGCTGCTTGTCGAGTCAGATCTGTAGCGGGACGATACGCTACGTATTGGGTGCAAGAGCGCGAAGTTCGTTTATTGTTAGCTAAAAACCCAGCGGGCTGGCAAGAAGCGTTGCACATGATTCCTCAGGACGCTAACCAGGTGGTGGTAGTCGTAAATGGACAGGTTCCAGATGGCATGGATTTGTCTTGGTTGTGGGATGTCGGTTTTGAGCGCTTGGCTGAATTAGAGCTGGAGACTTTGCTGGCTTCAGGGGAGCGAGCGGCGGATTTAGCGGTGCGGCTAGAGTATGCGCAGGCACAGTGTCAAACTATTCCTGATTCGCTGCAGGCAGTTTTGGCTTGCTTACCGGGACGGGTGGAAGTATTGGCCAACTACACGGCTTTTCGGGATTTGAAGAAAAAGCTGCATGCCGCTGGCTACATCCAAAACGACAGTGAGAGGAGGTAGCAAAAGGATGGAGATAGAGCAAAAAGACGGGAATGCGAAAAAAACCGGTAGCAAAGAAGCTAACGCCAAAAAAACTGTCAAGAGCAGTGGAGACCGAAAAACTATCAACTGGAGCGGCACCAACATCACCAGTCAGAATCGGAGCAGCATCAACCGAAACTCGAATGGCGCCAACCGGGATTCGGTGCTGCGGATCGGAGTGATCGACCCCGAAGTGTTGGGCACTTACGGGGATGGTGGGAATGCGTTAGTGTTGCGGCAAAGAGCTCGGCTGCGTGGAGTTGACGCGGAGATCGTCAAGATTCATTTGCGAGACGAGATTCCGGATAGTTTGGACATCTACACGTTGGGCGGCGGCGAGGACACTGCGCAAAGTCTGGCGGCTGAACATTTTCAGCGCAGCCAAGGTTTGGTGCGAGCTGCGGCTGCCAACAAACCAATTTTGGCGATTTGTGCGTCGCTACAGGTTTTGGGCGTGTACTACACTGACGCGCAAAATCGCCAAGTCCAGGGTTTAGGGTTGCTAGATGCTTATACCGAGCCGCAGGGTTTCCGTTCAATTGGCGAGTTGATTACAGAGCCCGTTGGACTTGGATTGACCGATTTGCTCACCGGATTTGAAAACCATGGTGGTGCCACAACTTTAGGGGAGGATGCCCAGCCTTTAGGCAAGGTTTTATTCGGACAGGGCAACGATGCGCAGGGTTTTGAAGGAGCAATCCAAGGATCGATTGTGGCGACCTATATGCATGGGCCAGTTTTGGCTAGAAATCCGCAATTAGCCGACTGGCTGTTGGAAAAAGCCACGGGCAGCCAGTTGTCCAAGCTAGATCTACCGTCAATTCACCAATTACGCAAGGAACGTTTGGTATTTCTAGACAAATAAAAAATCGCTAGGATTAAGGCATAATCTGGTGGATCAGCTGGCATTGTCACTGCTAAATGGTAACCGAAACTGCCGGTAAGAGATATGGCGCGATTTTCTTTGACTCATTGGGAGCAAGGTTGCGGCCGGAAGGAAAAGCTATGACTAACCCGTATGGAAATTACAACCAGAACAGTCCCTGGCCGGTATACGGTTCGGGTAATGGCGCGGGGGAAGGTGGACAAGGCTCTGGGGGACAAAATCCGTCAGCTCAGGGCTCAGGAGACTCTGGCTCGTCCCCGTGGGGGACTGCGCCAGATTTTGGTGCGCAAACTGGAATGCAGCCTGGAGCTTACTATGCTGGTCAGGCTCCGAATCCTGCGGGAGCGGTGAATCCAAATTTGTCGGGTGTCGGAGGTGCTGGTGATCCGAATTATTTGGGTAACTTGAATCATTTGAGCGGAATGGGCGGTGGCGTTGGTGTAGCACAGTTGCCGTCTCGAACCGGCTCAATTTGGACGCTGGTAATTGGTTTGGTGGCGTTGATTATCATTGCTCCAGCTAGCTTTTTTGTGGTTGCTATGTCTAATGCGCTTGACCTGTTAGAAAATGCGGATTGGGTCTATAGTGGCGATACGGTGACCGTAGACGGTAGCACATTCACTGCGTTGGCTGTGGATGAAACATCCGGGTCTTGTATGTTGACTGATGCGTCAGGTAACGAGTACAACCTGGCTTACAGTTCTGTCTCCGATATGTATTCGGCTACTGGTTTGACTCCGGGACAATATGTGTTTACTTGTCAGGGATATAGTTCAACACCTTTCGTGATCTTGGAAGGTGATATGGAGGCAGAACTAGTCGAGGCTGTTGTGCCGGGTATGATAACGGCATCCATACTTGGGGTAATTGGCCTAATTGTAACGATTGTGGGGATTGTAAAACTGGTGAAAGTCAATGGGGAGCGTCGCTTGGTAGCTATGCAGCAAATGCAAAATAGTGGTTTTGGTGGTTACCGCTACTAAGTTTTAAAGAAAATATAAGGGAACTCTAGAGTCGCTGGGGAATGCCAATACGACGGACAATTCTAATTCCGATTCTATTCCTGGCTCCGATTCTGACTCTGCTTAGAATACTGGTGCTCCGGGGCGGGTTCTGGTGCGGGTGTTGTAACCAGGTGTAGTGCTCCTAGTTCGAATAGCACGCCGGGGTCAAGGAAGAGAGTGGAGCTGCTGGTAGTTTTGAGTTCGGTGAAGCTGACTCCGGCTGTCAGTGAACACTGAAGTGAATTAGCCAGGGTGCGATTTCGCGCCCTGGCTTTTGGTATTTAGCCCGGTTCTCCCACTACAATCTCACCACAATAGTGAACGCTTTATCCTTGTTATGGGTCTCGTTGTGAGACGGTCAGCCCGAGTCCACTTGCCACTTAGAGCTACTAGCATCTGGATGTATTTGCCTTTGGCTCCCCATGTTTCACCATTTTCATCGTTGTGTGGTCTTGTTGTTTCGGGTGTGTTTGTACTTTGCTCTTCATAGTTGACCGTTTAGCCTCAAAGTGAAATATCTACAGACAATTTGATGCCCCTGTGTTCACTGGTGACGGTGTTGACTCCAGCAGCTGTGTTTGCAGGCTATCTGGCAGCTGCTCCTAACTCTTACCCACTAGTGACAAACAAAGTTGATAATGTTAGACTCAATTTCAGAAAGTTGCGTCTAATAGGCTCAACTTTATCAGATAACAAAGCATTCGGGGATTCGTGAACCCAAGGATTCCTCGAAACAGGAATGAAGTTGGTTGGTGAGGAACATGAACATGAATTTGACGACTCGGGCACAGGAAGCTATCGGCAAGGCTGTTCAGATGGCTACGGCGGCGGGGAATCCACAGGTACTACCACTACATTTATTGGCTGCTCTGTTAGAACAACCAGAAGGCATCGCCCTATCTCTACTTACAGCAACAAGCGTTGAGCGGGATAAAATCAGCGTTCGGGTGCAAAGTGCCTTGGATGGTTTACCAGCTTCCAGTGGTTCTAGCGTGTCCCAGCCGCAAGCTGCCCGCGACCTATTGAATGTGGTGGCTGAAGCCGAAAAACTGGCTACCAAACATCAAGATAAATACGTCTCTACAGAACATCTACTGATCGTGCTGGCAGAATCAAAAGATGAAGCTGGCCAGATTTTGCGCGACTTGGGGGCAAGTGCTACCAGATTACAAGAACAATTAGCCGAATTGCGTCCAGAACCGATCGTCACCCAAAACCCAGAGGGAACGTTCAAGGCTTTGGAACAATTTGGCGACGACCTGACCGCGCGAGCTAAAGAAGGTAAGCTCGATCCGGTGATTGGGCGCGACAGCGAAATTCGCCGAGTAGTGCAAGTACTGTCGCGGCGTACCAAAAATAACCCGGTCCTGATCGGCGAACCAGGGGTGGGTAAAACTGCGGTAGTCGAGGGCTTAGCGCAACGGATTGTGGCGGGCGACGTGCCGATGGCTCTCAAAGACAAGCGCCTCATCGCTCTAGATTTGACTGCCATGGTGGCGGGAGCCAAATATCGCGGCGAGTTCGAAGAACGCTTACAGGCCGTGCTAAAAGAAATCAAAAACTCGGATGGCCAAATCGTTACTTTTATCGACGAATTGCACATGGTGGTGGGCGCGGGCAAAGGGGATGGAGCAATGGATGCTTCCAACATGCTCAAACCCATGTTGGCGCGCGGGGAATTGCGCATGATTGGGGCGACTACGCTCGATGAATACCGAGAAAATATTGAAAAAGATCCCGCTTTGGAGCGGCGTTTTCAACAGGTTTTTGTCGGTGAACCGTCCGTATCTGACACGGTCGCTATTTTGCGGGGAATTGCACCAAAATATGAGGCACACCACAAGGTAACGATTTCGGATGGAGCTTTGGTGGCGGCCGCTCAGCTATCTGATCGCTACATTAGTGGCAGGCAGTTACCGGATAAAGCTATTGACTTGATTGATGAGGCAGCTTCACGGTTGCGGATGGAGTTGGATTCGTCTCCAGTGGAATTGGATCAATTGCAGCGCCAAGTTGACTGGTTGCGGATGGAGGAATCCTATTTGACTGAAGCTGGAGCCGATGGTGAGGGCGCTGACCAGGCAGATAGGGAGCGGCTAGAGAAACTACGGGCCGAGCTGGCTGACAAAAATGAAGAGCTGGCCGCGTTGTCGGCCCGGTGGGAGGCTGAAAAGGCGGGGCGCAATAAGATCGGTGACTTGCGCGTGCAGTTGGACCAGTTGAATACGCAGCTAGAGCAAGCGATTCGTGAAAGCCGTTGGGATGAGGCTGGGCGAATTCAAAATGGTTTGATTCCCGAAGTTGAGGCACAGATTGCGGCGGCTAGTGAACTCGAAGAGCAAGCAGGCAAGGGTGTCGGGCAATCTCAGCCATTGGTGGCTGACAAAGTGGGGCCACAAGAAATTGCCGAGGTCATCGAATCGTGGACAGGGATTCCCACCGGGAAGCTACTCCAGGGCGAGAGCGAGAAATTGCTCGAAATGGAGTTGGTGATCGGCCAGCGCTTGATCGGGCAAACTACAGCAGTCCAAGCGGTGGCAGATGCGGTACGTCGCTCCCGTGCGGGAGTAGCTGACCCGAATCGTCCAACTGGTTCGTTCTTATTCTTGGGGCCAACGGGGGTTGGTAAAACTGAGCTAGCGAAGGCTTTGGCTGAGTTTCTTTTCGACGACGAGCGGGCGATTGTGCGCATTGACATGTCGGAGTACTCGGAGAAACATTCGGTTTCCCGCTTGGTTGGTGCACCGCCGGGATATGTTGGCTACGAGGAGGGAGGACAGCTCACTGAATCGATTCGCAGGCGTCCCTACTCAGTGGTGTTGTTAGATGAAGTGGAAAAAGCTCACCCGGAAATCTTCAACGTTTTGTTGCAGGTGTTGGACGATGGGCGGCTCACCGATGGACAGGGACGCACGGTTGATTTTCGAAATACTATCTTGATTTTGACCTCTAATTTGGGTTCTCAGTATTTGATTGACCCCCTGCTGGATGCGCACGCCAAACGCGAAGCTGTGATGGCTCAGGTGCGTTCTTCGTTCAAACCTGAGTTTATCAACCGCTTAGATGAGGTGCTCGTCTTTGAGGCTTTGACTCAACCGCAATTGCGTCAAATTGTTGGCATCCAGGTGGAGCATATGCTGGAGCGTTTGCGAGAAAGGCGCATTCAGCTGGAAGTGGAAGAAAGCGCTCGAGATTGGTTGGCTGAAAATGGTTACGACCCGGTTTATGGAGCACGTCCACTGCGGCGTTTGATTCAAACTGAGATAGGCGACCGCTTGGCGAAACTATTGTTGAGCGGTGAGGTCAAAGACGGGAGTACTGTTGTAGTCTCGGTAGCTGACGACAATAAGGCACTGCTGGTTGCGCCAAGTGTAGAACTCGGGTCCCACTAGGGGCTGGCGTGACTAGAGAGCTAGCCTGTTGATGTAACTGGGAGCTGCATGTATCCGATTCCTTTTGGGCATGGCTGCGCGTTGGTGGATTCGCGTGGGCAAGTTGTCTATAGCCAGGGCAACTTGGACCAGGTGTTTTCGCTGATGTCAGTGACTAAACCTTTGACTGCCTACACGATTTTGTTGGTGGTGCAGCAAGGAAAATTGTCTTTGGATACTCCTCTTACAGCTCTAGTGGAGGTAGAGTCAAAAAAGGCCAGAGCTCAGGCTTACGGCCTGAGCGCGATTGCAACACGAAAGCCAGTTTTTCCAGATACGAATGACGCTTGGACTGGTGCTAGCCTGCAGCAGATTACTTTGCGGCATTTGTTGTCGCATGCTGCGGGCTTGGGCTACGGGTCTGGAGTGCAATGTCTGCCTGAGACCAGGCGGATTTACTCTAATCAGGGGATTGAGCTAGCCGCTAAGATGGCGGTCAAAGCAATAGCTGTAGCTACAGGTGAGTCAACTAATGACGAGCCAACCAGTTCGCATTCTGCTTTTGGCCCGATGACAAAAACTGTGGCAAAGGATGCAGTAGAGGTAAATACCGCAGTCACGACGAAAACTACAGTGAAAGCCATTAAAGAACCGGTCGATGTTCAAGTTCAAACTTCTGACATCTTTGCCTTGTTTTCAAATTTGGCTCAACACCTACTTTTTCAGCCTTTACGCATGAGAAATACGGTAATTTCACAGTCTCCTGCTTATGCTGGTGTTTCTACTGTGTGCGATTTGTTGAAATTTGCCGCAGAGTTGTCGGCTCCAACTATGCTGCGTCCAGATTTATATCAGCGGATGATTCGTCCTGTTTTTTCTGCCTTGCGGGGTACTTTGCCGGGCTATGGAATGCAAAATCCGTGTGAATTTGGGCTGGGAGTGGAGGTTCGTGGCCGTAAATCCCCGCATTGGCTGCCTGATTCAATGCCACCGGAAACTTTTGGCCATTTTGGCGTGTCAGGCAGTTTTATCTGGGTTGTGCCGCGAGATTCTGATAGTCCATTGGCGGGTTGGCGTGCCGTTTTTCTGGGTGAACAGAATTTTGGGGCGTGGCACATTGAAAACTGGCCTGAACTGCAAACGCATATGCTCACTGCTGCAGGTGTGTTGTTGTAATTGGCTGCACATTCTTGGATTATTCATTGTTTCAGTAGGATTTACTCATGGGAGTCGCGTTAGTAACTGGGGCGAGCGCTGGTTTGGGGTTGGAGTTTTGCTGGCAGTTAGCTGCCCGTAGGCACAACTTGGTGTTGGTGGCCAGGGATCAGGAGCGTTTGGAAAAACTGGCTGCAGACTTGTGGCAGATTGCTCAGGTGCGTTCCGAGGTTTTGGTAGCGGATTTGTCCACTGATGAGGGCATTGCGCGAGTTTGTTCGCGTTTGCGGCAAAACCACCATCCGGTTGGTTTGCTTGTCAACAATGCGGGCTATGGGATGGGGAAACCGTTTTTGGATTCGGAGTTGGCTGCTCAAGATCAAGCTTTGCAGGTGATGGTGCGGGCGGTGATGAATACTAGTTACACGGCGGCTAATGCTATGCGGGAGCGCGGTCGAGGTGCTATTTTGAACGTTTCGTCGATTGCGGCGGACACGGGAATGGGGTCGTATTCGGCTCACAAGGCTTGGGTGCGGGCTTTCACTGAGGGGTTGGCGCTGGAGTTACGTGGCAGTGGGGTGAGTGCCACGGTCTTATTGCCGGGTTTGATGCATACGGAGTTTCACGTGCGTTCTGGAAGGAAAGTGCGTGCCCCGGAGTGGACGTGGCTGGATGCAGCTAGTGTGGCGGATCAGGCTTTGGATGCGGTGGCTCGCGGTCAAGTTTCTTGTACTCCTGGCCTCGTATACAAGGCCGCAGCGACTGCTTTGCGGACACTGCCTCGCACGCCGCTAAGAGCGATAGTATCGCGCCTGCCGCACACCTGATCTGCAAAAGCTGTGTTTGTATCCGACTGGAAACGTGAAAATTTGGTCTTTCAATTAGTGCGGATAGAGGAAAATAAATGAAGCTAGCGACTTGGAATGTGAATTCGATTCGCACTCGCTATCCGCGAGTGATTGATTTTTTGGCTCGCGAAGACGTGGATATTTTGGCGATGCAGGAAACTAAGTGCAAGCCGGAACAATTTCCATTGACTCCATTTCAAGAAGCTGGATACCAGGTGGTTTGTCACGGCTTGAATCAGTGGAATGGGGTAGCGATCGCTAGTCGTTTGCCGATTGAACACAGCGAAATTGGGTTTGCCAATATGCCAGCGTGGGGGGAGCCGCCCACACTGGAGGCGCGCGCGCTGTCAGCGACTATAACTGTGTCGAATGCTGAACCAGTGACTGTCTACAGTTTGTATGTGCCAAATGGTCGCGAGCTTTCCCACCCGCACTATCAGTACAAGTTGGATTGGCTAGCAGCGCTGCGCGACGACGCGCAATCTTGGTTGGAGGATGACTCGAATCGTTCGATTGCTTTGGTGGGGGACTGGAATGTGGCTCCCTTAGACTCCGATGTTTGGGATATGGAGGTTTTTGCGGGAGCCACCCACGTGTCTGCGCCAGAGCGGGCAGCGTTTTTTGCTTTCCAAGATGCAGGGTACTTGGAGGTTACGCGCGACCTGGTGGATGGCTACACTTACTGGGATTACCAGAAATTGCGGTTTCCCCGCAACGAGGGGATGCGCATCGACTTCATGTATGCTTCTCCAGCGTTTGCCGCCAGAGTCCGCGCTGCCCACATCGACCGGGATGAACGCAAAGGCAAGGGAGCATCAGACCACGTGCCAGTCATTGTCGAATGGGATTGAATCCAGGGAGGAGCTGATCCGTGGCAGCTTCTTCTCAAGAACATCCTGTCTTAGTCACCACTGTATTTCTAGTGCGCTGGCTTGTGGCTTAGTTAAGCGCGTTTTCGACTAGCTCTTCGATGGATTGGTAGATTTCGGCGGGGCGGAAGGGGAAGTTTTTGACGTCTTCTAGTGTGGTTGACCCGGATAGCACTAGGTAGGAATACAGGCCAGCTTCAATTGCGGCTTGCATGTCGGTATCCATACGATCTCCGATCATGGCTGTGTGCTCGGAGTGAGCCCGAATCTTATTCAACCCGGCTCGCAGCATTACTGGATTGGGTTTGCCCACAAAATAGGGTTTGCGTCCAGTGGCTTTAGTGATCATTGCTGCCACTGAACCAGTGGTGGGCAAAATCCCCTCATTGGACGGTCCAGTCACATCAGGATTAGTGGCAATAAATTTGGCGCCACTTTCGATCAGGCGGATTGCTTTGGTGAGTGAATGAAAATCGTAGGTGCGGGTTTCTCCGAGAACCACGTATTCGGGGTCGGCGTCAGTCATGATGTAGCCTGCGTTGTGCAAAGCAGTGGTCAGGCCAGCTTCGCCGATGACGTAGGCTGATGATTTCGGGGACTGCTGGTTTAGGAATGCTGCGGTTGCGTTGGCGGATGTCCAAATGTTTTCTTCGGGGACGTGCAGCCCGGAGCGCTCTAAGCGGGCGGACAGGTCACGGTTGGTAAAAATTGAGTTGTTGGTCAAAACCAGGTAGGGCAGGTTTTGCGATTGGAGGGTGTCCAAGAATTTTTGGGCTCCAGGCAGGGCGCTGTCTTCGTGTACTAACACGCCGTCCATGTCGGTTAACCAGGCTTCGATTTGTCTTTTGCGAACGGCGCTGGTGACTTCTTCTAGTTTTTTTACCTCTTCTGTTCCTTTTGCCATGGGTTAAGCGTAGCCAGCGAAAATGGTTGCGGGCTATGAGATTCACTAAAAATTTGCACTAATTTTGCGAATCGTTAAACTTTGAGCAGTTATTTGGCTAGTTGTCTGACTAGTGTTGGCCAAATTAGCGGCTGGATTTGAGGTTGGATCACTGGCAGTGTTTATTTAGCGTGTTTGGAAAGAGAGTTTTGGTTGATGAATGGGGTTGGGCCTTGGGTGGGAAAGTGGCCAACTGACGACAAGTACGACCCGGTTTTGTTGGAGCAGGGGGATAGGCGCAACGTTGAGGACCAATATCGGTATTGGAAACGCGAAGCGATTCGCCAAGATGTGGCTTCCCGTTCACTGGGGTATGAGATTGCGATTGAAAATTTGGGGCACGATTTTAATATTGGTTCGATTGTGCGCACGTCGAATGCTTTGGGGGCGAGCCGCGTGCACATCGTGGGACGTAGGCGGTGGAATCGTCGGGGAGCGATGGTAACTGACCGGTATTTACATGTGGATCATTTTCCTGAACCCAAATATTTGGTGCAATATTCTATTGAGAAACAAAAAATTTTGGTAGGAATTGATAATATTCCGGGTTCACAGCCAATTGAGACCGCGATTTTTCCTCGAAATGTGATTTTGGTTTTTGGGGAAGAGTCAAATGGGTTGAGCCCGCAAATGAGGCAAGCTTGCGAGAGCGTTTACCACATTACTCAGTATGGGTCGACTAGGTCGATGAATGTAGGGCATGCGGCTGCTATTGCCATGTGGGCGTGGGTGACTCAGCATCAGGGAGCTGGGTAGCTTGCAGTGCGTTTTTGCTTTGCGGGGAGGATGGATATGCAAGAATAGATGTATTGTGTAGAGAAGCCTTCTAATCTGCAATTAGGTTTTGGTTTCCCAGCAGCCATCTGGCGATGTCGAT